>JAADGJ010000028.1 GCA_013152435.1 Chloroflexota bacterium
CTGGGGTTTGGTTCTTTACTTTCTCTACTTTACCCAAGGCGTTCCCTTTTGACTAGTCCCTTCTCCAAAAAGCCAAACTTCAGGGAGGGGCGGAGCCCCTCCGGAAAAAGCCCTTCTTTTGCCTTACCTCCCCCTGCGGAGCTGGTCGTTGAGGGAGACCTCTCAGACATCTTGCCGGTAAATTCTCAGACACGCTCTCAGATCGCACCTTCCTGGGAAAAATCCGCCAATATCATCTTGACACACGCGCGTCGACTATGCTACCATGCATCAAGACCCACTACATCGAGGACGAGAGGTTGAGGGATGTACCCGCAAAGCGAGATCCTGTTCCCGTACCGGAGCATCGCCGCCCTCAAGAACCTGCGCGGCGAGAAATGGCGTAAACTGGTAGAACGAGTAGCCGCCCAACCTGACGGAACGCTGGACACCGTAGCCTTCTCTCTGATGATGATCCGCCTATGCGATTGCCTCAACTGCGACATGGGAAGCTACAAGGCCTCCCTGGGATGCACACTCTGCGCCCAGCGCACCATCGCGGGGAGCAAAGCCGATGACGAAACGCTTCTGAAGGAGTTCGAAAGGGCGCGTCAGGATGTGGCAGCCTATCTGAAGCAACGCGGGCGGCATAAGCCGCCGACCCAGGGACAACGTCCCGTCTCAGATCAGGAGCTGGTTCCCGCATGATCCAGGGGGAAAAGGTACGCTTACGGGCCATCACCCGGGATGATTTACCCCGCTACACGACCTGGTTGAACGATCCCCAGGTCATCGAATATTTCGGCCCGTACCGCCCATGGAGCCTGGAAGACGAAGAGGACTGGTTCACAAAGCAACGCACCGATCCATCGGTGATGAACTTCGCCATCGATGCGCTAGAAGACGGGCAGCATGTGGGCGGATGCGGGCTCAGCCACATCGACCAGCGAAACCGCACGGCCGAATGCGGCATCTTCATCGGCGAGAAGTCCCGTTGGGGACAGGGGCTGGGGACCGACGCGATGCGGGCGCTGATCCGATACGGTTTCCAGCAGCTCAACCTCCATCGCATCTATCTGCGGGTCTACGAGGAGAACCGACGCGCCATCCGAGCCTACGAAAAGGTGGGGTTTCGGATCGAAGGTCGCTGGCGGGAGGCGGAATTCCGCCATGGTCGTTACCATGACATCCTCTGGATGAGCATCCTGGCCCATGAACTTCCCACGTCGTGATGAGCGACCTTGATCACTCACCCGACCTCGCTACTCTGCAAAGGCCACCCCTGTGGTGGCCTCTTCTTCATCTCGCGTCGGCCGACCACGCCCTCCCCCGCCAGCCCGTTCGAATAGGAGCGCATCCTCCGCCGTTCTATTCAACGAACTGGCCCGGCCACCCTCATGCGAGTCGATCATGACCGCTCACGCGACCACCGAAGCAGAATTGATCCGGCGCAGCCAACAAGGCGATGAGCAAGCCTTCGGCGAACTGGTTCAACGCTACTACCGACTGGTGATGAGCATCGCATATCGCCTGTCCAACGACCCACAGTTGGCCGAGGATATGGCACAGGAGACGTTTCTGAAGGCCTGGCAGGCCCTTCCTCGTTTCCGCATCAAGGGGGAAGAAGCCACCGGATTCCGCCCGTGGCTCTGTCGGATCGCGGTCAACACGACCATCGATGAGATGAGACGGCAGCGCCCCATCGCTGACCTGGAGGAAAGCATGATATCTCCGGTCACCCAACCTTCGGAGGCGCTGGACCGAGCCGTCGACGCCGAGGCGGTGCGATCGGCCATCGCTCGCCTGCCGGAACGAAGCCGGGCCGCCCTGATCCTGCGAGAATATGAGGGATTATCCTATCAGGAGATCGCAGAGGCGCTGGACATACCCATCGGGACGGTCATGTCCCGGCTGAATTACGCTCGAAAGCGGCTACGAGAGGAGTTGGAGGCCTATCTCAAGCCGGAAAATCCAAAGGGATAGAGGGATCCTATGCCCGACGATCACCAACCGTGGACCCAATGGCTGATCGCCTATCATGACGGGGAGCTCACCCCCGCCAAACGAGATCTTCTACAAAGCCATCTGTCCGCGTGCCCACGATGTCGGCACGCCCTGAGCGAGCTGAACCGACTACGCGAGGTCCTGCGTAGCGCGCCGGTCCCATGGGCCTCCCTCCGTTCCTCCCGGGAGGTATGGCGACAGATGCGCGAGCAACTCCCTCATCGAAGGGAGACGACGCATTCCCTGCCCCATTGGCTTCGCTGGCTTCCATCCGCCGGCCTGCTTCTCTGCAACGTCACGGCCCAGGTCGTCGGCACGATCGTGCTCCTGATCTCCCTGCTCGCCGCGCTGGGCCTGATCGATCCCCGGTGGATGCCTTACCGGACATCCAGCGTCCAGGCGGACCAGGTGCTAAGCTGGCTCGCGCTGCGCGGCCTCTCGGAGCCGCTGGGCTGGGGGGCCAATCTGATCGCTCTCCCGCCCGAATGGGGCGCTGTGACGGAGTTCGTGCTCTCCGCCCTGATCCTGAGCCTGTTGATCGGGATCCTGAGCCTGGGATACCTGCTGTCCCTCTGGCTTCTGTGGCGACACCACAGGTCGGCCAGGGGTGGGCAGAGGCGAAGCAGCCTGAGGCGCCATGCCAGGCCACCCCGGCGCCCGGCCATCATCACGTGAACGAACGTGGAATCGATAAAACTGGAGGCAAGACATGGATCACATTGACATCCTGCGCCGGTCCCTACACCTGACATGGCGGTCAAAGGCCCTGTGGGTGTTCGGCGCGCTGCTCGCCCTGACCAGCGGCGGAAGCTTCAACTTCCCGCGCGGCGGCCAGGCGCAATGGCGCCTCACCCATCAGGACCTCTCCACCTTGTCCGAAAATTGGGAAGCCCTTTTCCTCGGCATCCTATGCCTTGTCGCCATCCTGATCGTGCTCGCCCTGATCCTACGATACATCGCGCAAACCGGGCTTTACCGGTTGATCGACGAGAAGCTCCTCTATGACCGCACGCCCACCGTGCGACAGGGCTTCGCGCTGGGGTTGGATCGCAGGGCGCTACGGCTCTTCGGCATCGATCTGATCATCGACATCCCTCTGTCCATATTCGCCCTGTCCGTCCTCGCCCTGGCGCTCTCCCCGCTGCTCTTGCTGCTGGTCGACAGCACCGCGGTGAAGATCCTCTCGGTCGTGCTGACCATCGGCCTGGTGCTGATCGCCCTGCTGATCCTGTTCATCGTCGGAGGGACCGTGGGCATCTGGCGCCAGCTGGTAGCTCGCCAGGCCGTCCTCGACGACCAAAGCTGGAGCGAAAGCCTGCGACGAGGGTACGATCTCTTCGTCGCCCAGTGGCAGGATATCCTTTTGATGGCCTTGCTGATGTGGGGAATCGCCATCGGATGGGGAATCGTGACCGTGCCCGTGATCATCCTCCTGGGCGCGATCGCCGTGGCCGCCGGGGGCATACCCGCGTGGCTGGTGATGGGCCTGACGGGGTCCCGATGGGCCGCCTGGCTGATAGGGATCCCCATTGGAGCCACGGTATTCCTGATCCCGCTGCTCATACTCCAGGGCGCCTACCAGGCGTTCCACGCCGCCGTGTGGACGATCACCTATCGCGAGCTGGTCCCCGCGTCGGAGCCCCTGGAGGAATAACCCCCCACCTCCAGGGCAACACTCCGCTATTCCATGTCCTGCAGGGCCCGCACGAGCGCCTGCGTGGTAGCGTACAGCGCGGGCCCGATCTCCGGCCCTATGGACATGCTCTCCTCATAGGAATCCCCCGGATCGAAATAATTCGCGGGAGCGTGGAATTCTGAGGGGTCCAGGATATAGCCCAACTCGTCGTTGGCCAACCCGATCAGGAACCGATACGGCCCCGGCAGCACAGCGCGCAGCTTCAGCCCAAGCCGGGGGAGCACCTCCCCCGGCACCGCCAACATCTGCGCGCCGCCCAGGCTCAACAGACTAGCAGACGTCTCGATGACCGTGCGCCCATCCGCCTGGGTCATATGGCGATGAATGAGCCGGGTCCGATGGGCCATGCTCAGCAGCGGGTTCTCCAACGTCACCTCGAATTTCCGTTGGCGCCACCAGATCCGATCCACCACCAAAAGCGAAGCGTCGGCCAAAGCGTTCAACGCTCGCTCGGCCAATCGCTCCCCCATGCGCTGCGCCTCAGCAAAGGTATGAGCGGGGACATCCGGCGTCATCATGCCGCCGAGATCACCACTGAAATGGATCGCCGTTCCACCGTCAGCGGACTCGATGCGCGCTCGCAGGAAATGCGGAAAGTCGGAGGTGATGACCGTGTTCTCGCTCCCCAAAACCTCCGGGTGGCACGGGAAGTTGGTCACCGTGGCGATCGCCGTTCCGTCGTCCTCCTCCACGCGCAAGACGGACAGCTCGTCGTCCACGATGGAGGGATCACGGGCGTTACGAGCCAGCCCGGGCGCCGGCACGGACGCTGCCCGCAGGCGTGCGGGGCGCAAGCCATCGACGGCCTCGATGATGGCCTCCGTCGTCTGGGCACGCACCCAGGCGAGGTAGTCCTGATCCACGCCGGACGTGATGCGGTTCGGCCCCCACAGCCCCAGCGTATCCGGCCCCGAGTGCGTATGGGTGGAGGCGATGATCGCCCCTTGCAAGGGTATGCCGCGCCGCGACACCTCTCCCAGGATCAGGAAGACGTCGTCTTGAAAAAGCCCGATCAGATCCAGGGCCGCCAACGCGATGGTGGTCACCCCATCGCCGAGGGCCAACGCCCGCACCCAGAGATCGTCATGCACGGCGGTGGCCACGCGGTTGATCCCGAACCCGGCCAGATACACGCGCTTCTCAGCGGGATCAGGCGTGATCTTGCGAACCGCCGCGCCCGCCCGCAGAGGGCCGGGTTCCCCCGGCGGAGCCGCCTGTGGCTCCCATCGGACCGACGGTGAGGTCGATGTTCCCATGACACACCCCCCTATCCAAACCCCCAGGGAAGCGAGCAACAAGCGCCCCAGCTCCCGACGGGAGATCCGGCACTGTCGTGTCCTTTCCCACACTTCACGCTTCAATGCGATGCCGCCCGCCATGGCACAGCAGGGTTTCAATCCGCCTGGAAGGCCTGACGCATCTGCTGGATCACGTAGAAGGGATCCGTGCCGATCACATTCGCCGCATAGAGCTCCATCGCACCGATGTCCCCTGTGCGATTGACGGGATCCCCGCGATCCACCAAACGGAAGATGACCGGGAACCCCGACCAGTCCTCCGGCACCGGGGCCAGCGGGGGCAGATAAAGCGCCACATTGAAACTGAACACGCCCATTCGGTCCCGGAAGCAGGCCAGCGCCCGATACAGCGCCCGTTTGAGCGCATCCGTCAGATGGGGGGCGATGAGCAGCGTCTCCCGCTCCTTGGCCGGGGTGAGGTAGGCCAGCACGCGCACCCCATCCGCCTCAAAGCCCAGCCCCAGGTCCGCATGCGCCATGTACAAATCATCGAAATAATTGCTATCATGAGCGGCCCGGTACGCCACCGCCGCCCGCCGCCACCCCTCGATCCGGGCGTAATGCATATCCTTCGTCATCGTCACCTGGGCGTGGCCGTGGATGATGCTGGCCGCCGCCTTCCACAGGCAGTTCCACATGAAGAAGAAGTAACGGGCGTCGGGGTCGCAGGCCATCACCTCATCCGCCCAGGCCAACGCCGTGGTGATGTAATCCACGACCTGCTCCTCGCCGAACTGCAAGGGGTCGTGCTCTCGGAAGATCACCAGGCCGTGGAAGCCATCGTATTTGGCGATGTTCGAGGCGGTGACGCAGTGCTTTCCCCACACCCGGCCGAAGATATCCTCCGGCGTGCCCGACTCCGGATGACAGAAGGGATCCCCCGTCTTCGCGCGAGCTTCCATCACCAGATCGCTCGGCCCTCTCGCTTCAATGGGACGGCGGGCACGCAGCTCGTTGAACAGCGCCCCCTCCAGGGTGACCTGGTTGGTTACCTTCACAATGCGCTGGGCCATGACCACGTCCACGGAGCCGAAGTACCCCCGGATCCAGGCATGCATCGATTCCGGCGGATCCAGATGCCCCACCGTCTCGCTCACGTGAAAGAGGCGCTGGACGCGCTCCCGAGCGTCTCGCGGCAGCTCCGATATCATCCTGGGCAAATCCACGATGCCCGGCCGGATCTCGGGCAACGACTCTGACAACGGCTCACGCACCTTCTCGAATTCCGCCGCTCTTCCCACGTTGCCTCCTCCGTTACTCGTCACCACCCATTCGCTCAGCCGTGCTTCCGCGACGCAATACATCGTACTCCTCGGGGCGATGTGCGCCGTGCTTGGTGGCGATCGCCCGATAGTACAGGTCCACATACTTTCGAGCCGATCGATCCCAGGAGAAATCCGAGCGCATGCCCCGCAGCATCAGCCGACGCCACACGTCCCGATACTTGTAGGTCTCAGTGGCCCGCACCAGGGTGGCGTACAACGCCATGGCATCATAAGGCTCAAAGGAGAACCCGTTGCCCTCCTGAGTACGGGGATCATAGTTGGCCACCGTATCCGCCAGCCCCCCCGTAGCCCGCACCACGGGGACGGCCCCATACCGCATCGCGATCATCTGCCCCAGGCCACACGGCTCGAAGCGGGAGGGCATCAGGAACATGTCGCAGCCCGCGTAGATCCGCTGGGCCAGCGGGGCGTTGAAGGTGAGGAACACGGAGATCCGCTCCGGGTAACGCTCGTGAATACGCTCGAACAGATCGTGGTACCGTTGCTCGCCGGTGCCCAACAGGATGAACTGGCTGGGCACGTGCTGCATCCAGGCGTCGATGATCTCCGCGATCAGATCGAACCCCTTCTGGTCGGTTAGACGGGAGATCGCTCCGATGAGCGGGATGTCGTTGCGCTCCGGCAGCCCAGCCTCCTGCTGCAGAGCCGATTTGTTCGGCAGCCGATCGTCCAGATGATCCACATCGAAGTGAGAGGTGATATGGGCATCGGTCGCGGGGTTGTACAGATCATAATCGATGCCATTGAGCACGCCAAACAGCCGGTCACGCCGGTCCCGCAAGATGGGGTCCAGCCGCTCGCCGAACTCCGGCGTCAGGATCTCCTGGGCATACCGCTCGCTGACGGTGTTGATGATATCGGCGAAGAGGATCCCGCGCGCCATCAGATCCACCACATCGTTCAGGTCGGGCGCCAGGTCCGGGTGGGCGATGAAACCGTACTCGTTGATGCCGGCGATCTCCAGGACACGATAGCCAAAGATCCCCTGGTAGGCCAGATTGTGAATCGTGTATACGGTCGCCACCTCGCCGAAAAAGGGATCATCCCGATAGATCGTCTGCATCCAGTTGGGGATGATGGCCGTGTGCCAGTCATTGCAATGAACCACATCCGGGCGCCAGTCCATCTGGCGGCACATCTCCAGAGCCGCCCGGCAGAAGAAAATGAATCGCTCGGCGTCGTCGGGATACATGTAAATCCCCTCCCGATCAAACAGCCGAGCGTTCTCCACGAAATAGACCGGCACTCCATCCCCAATGCGCCCCTCCAGGATGGAGGCCGGCTCCTCCATATCATCCATGGGGATGGGGAAGGGCTCCAACCTGGGCCTGAGATCAAATCGCTCGGGCGAGATGCGACCATACCGGGGCATCGCCACCCGGATGTCATGGCCCAACGCCCGGATCGCCTTGGGGAGCGCCCCGGCCACATCGGCCAGTCCGCCGGTCTTCGCAAACGGGACAACCTCCGCGGAGAGGTAGAGCACTTTCAAGGGGCGTGGTTCGCTCATATCAGGTCCACCTTCAGGAAGAAGCTCACATCAGGAGAGACAGGCCCCACCCACACGAGGACCGAGGGCGGCCCCAGCCAACACGTCGAGCATCCTAGCATAGCCCCAAGGCTGACGCAAATCGGCCGGGGCCAGAACGGCTCAGCTTACCGCCCGGGTGACCAGATCGAACAGGCCCAGCAGCTTGGCACTGGACACGACGACCACGGCCACCAGGATCCGGTGGACCCACACGGCGGCCCCCGGCCGGGAGGCGAACTGAGTTCCCGCCCACGCCCCCATCATGTTCCCGGTCGCCAGAATCAGGCCGATGCCCCAATTCACCTGACCGTTCAGCAGAAACACGATCAGGGCGGGGACCGTGAAGACCAGGATAATGAGGACCTTGATCGCGTTCGCCCGCACCAGGTCAAATCCGGCGCCCAACACCAGGCCGGCCAACAGGAAAATGCCCACCCCGGCCTGGATAAATCCCCCGTAGATCCCGATCAGGAAGAACAAGCCCATCTCGGCCAACCCCGGCCGTTCCCGGACCTCCCCGCCCCGCCCCTGCAGCCAGCGCTTGGGATTGATCAGCATCACGAACAACATGATGACCATGATCACGCCGATCGCTCGCTGCATGGTCGTCTCGTTCAGGTCCACCGCGATGCGGGCCCCCACGATCGCTCCTAGGGCGGCAGGGCCGGCCAGCCATAACGCCTGTCGCAGATCCAGCAGGCCATGTGATTGGAAGCCACGCACGCCGACGATGTTCTGCAACAGGATGGCCACCCGGTTGGTGCCGTTCGCCACTGTGGCGGGGAGCCCCAGGAAAATCAGCAACGGCAGCGTGATCAACGAGCCGCTGCCCGCCAACGTGTTGATGAAGCCACAGGCAAACCCCGCAGCGATCACGGCCGGATAGAGATACCAATCCATGAATCTTCCTCCTCTCCTTTCAAGATAGGGGTTGGCCCACAGAAAACCTGAGGTATCGTACACGCTTTGACGATCTTGTCAATCGTCTGCTGCCCCGGGTCGTGTCTCCCTTTTTCGATGGGAAATACAGCGGGGAGCCTTGAGGAATGCAGCCCCTCAAGGAACCTTCCCGGCTTCCGTCCTCACCTACGCCAAAAGAAGACGATTTGATTTTTCCCTGCAGGTGGGTTAAGATAGCAGGCGCCAGGCTTCCCACAACATCCATTGCATCCTTCAGCTCGAATATCCGTCCGCTCTCCGAAAGCGAGCCCGAGGGATGAGATGCCTTGTGTTCTCCAGACAGCATGATCAGGTGAATGTGTCCATTCCATGACCAGCAAACTTGCCCGCTTCTGCGATGCCCTTATCGAGGCCGGATGGCTGGCGGCGCTTATCACCGTACCGCTCTTCTTCAACGTCTATTCCTCGCGCGTCTTCGAACCGGATAAGATCAGCGTGCTGCGAGCCATCGTCTTCGTCATGGTCGGGGCATGGCTGGTCAAGCAGGTGGACGGCCTGGCACGCCCCACGAAGGCGCAGCGCCCTCTGCGGGAGCAGATGCGGGAGATCATCCGTATCCCACTGGTGCTCCCTACCCTGCTCCTGGTCCTGGCCTATCTCATCAGCACGATCTTCTCCGTGGTGCCACGGATCAGCTTCTGGGGATCCTATCAACGCCTCCAGGGCACCCTGACCACCCTCTGCTACATCGCGATCTTCTTCCTGATGTTGGGGCACCTACGACGTCCCGCCCAGCTCCGACGCCTGTTCTATGCCGTCATCCTCACCAGCGTGCCCATCAGCCTTTACGGCATCTGGCAACGGCTCCAGCAGGATCCCCTCCCGTGGGGCGGCGATGTGGTTCATCGGGTGGCGGCCAACATGGGAAACCCCATCTTCGTCGCCGCCTATCTGATCATGGCCTTCTTCCTCACGCTGGAGCCAATGACCGAGGCCTTCGCCCGCATGTGGGACGTGGAGGGCGGGAGCCTTTGGGATGCGATCCTGGCCGGCTGCGGCCTGTTCATCCTCATCATCCAGGTGACCACCGGGATCGTCCTCAGCCAGAGCCGAGGGCCTTTCCTGGGCTGGGTCGCCGGGCTCTACGTCTTCGCCCTGCTGGTGCTCATCGCCCTCTGGAGGTGGGCGCTGACGATGCCACAGGTCCCCGGCAGCCTGCGCCGGGCGCTCCGCTGGGTGTGGATCGCCCCCATTATCCTGGCCCTGCTCCTGGGCGGCTTCCTCGTCCTCTTCAACCTTCCCAACAGCCCCCTGGCCGGGCTACGCCAGGAGTCGGGGCTGGGCCGCCTGGGTACCATCCTAGACCTGGAGACCGGCACCAACCGGGTCCGCACGCTGATCTGGCAGGGGGCCGTGCGCATGATCGCCCCACACGAGCCCCTGGCCTACCCGGACGGCTCGGAGGATCGGTTTAACGTGCTGCGCCCGCTGATCGGCTACGGCCCGGAATCCATGTGGGTCGCCTACAATCCCTTCTATCCCCCCGAGCTGGCCCATCTGGAGCGACGCAACGCCTCGCCGGATCGGTCGCATAACGAGACGTTCGACGCGCTGATCATCACCGGGCTATTCGGCTTCCTGGCCTACTTTTATCTGTTCACGTCGATCTTCTACTATAGCCTGCGCTGGCTGGGGCTCATCCGCACCCGCTCCGACCGAAACCTCTTCCTCGCGCTGGCGGCGGGCAGCGCCGCGCTCGGCATCGTGATCCCGTGGATCCTGGACGGTTCGCTGCGCCTGGCGGGTGTGGGCATACCCTTCGGATTCATCATCGGCGTGGTCGGGTTTGTCACGCTGGCAGCGTTCCGGGCCCGTCGGGACGTGATGGACACGGAGGCGCCCACCGCTGCACCCCGAGACCCTCGTCGGGAGCTGCTCATCATCGCCTTGCTCTCCACCATCGTGGCCCACTTCGTGGAGATCCACTTCGGGATCGCCATCGTCGCCAGCCGGACGTACTTCTGGGCCCTGACCGCCCTGCTCGTCGTGGTCGGCACGGGACGGCTGCAGGAGGCCCCCGCAATGGCCGAGGCCACCCCTCCGCCCACCACACGACGCCGCCGACGCCAGCGCCGACGGCGCCCTCAGCCCCAGCCCGATACAGGCCGCTCCACGCTGCTCGACGTGTGGCCCTACGTGGGCATTGGCGCCCTGATCTTCATCACCCTGGCATACGACTACATCACCAGCGTGCCGAAGAATCTCAACACGTGGGAGATCTTCTGGCGCTCGCTCACGACCCGATACGACACCCAGACCAGGCAGGGCGTCCCAGGGTTGGGGATCATCTGGCTGCTCGGCTTCACCTGGCTGGTGGGAGGCCTGCTGCTGGTCGGGCAGCTGGGCCAGGTCAAACGCTGGACGGCCCGGCAGGCGCTTCGGGCGTTGGGGGCGTACACGGCGGGCTGCTGGGCGGTATTTCTCGCTTTCGGGCTCTACCAGGCGCACCGGATGGCCTGGCGCCCCGCCCCCGGCGAGTCAGCCCTCACCCACGTGGCGAATCATTTCCTGATCTACGTCGTGGTGGTCATCGCGACCATGATCGGAACCGCAGCCCTCCTGTGGCTACAGGAGGATCGCTTCCGCCTGCCCCCCTATGCCACCCTGTACGCGCCCCTGGCGGGGATCGTCACGACCGTCATCGCCGCCATCGTGATCCTCAACGTCTGCGTCCACCCCATCCAGGCGGACATCTACTACAAGCAGGGACAGGCGTACGACGCGGAACGCCGGTGGACCCAAAGCGCCATGCTGTATCGACGGGCGCTGGACCTGGCGCCCAACGAGGATTATTACTACCTCTTCCTGGGACGCGCTCTGCTGGAGCAGGCACGCCAGACGAAAGATCCGAACGTCCGGCAACAATTGCTGCAGCAGGCCGAGGAGACGCTGACGCGAGCCCAACAGCTGAACCCCCTCAACACGGATCACACGGCCAACCTGGCTCGCCTCTATCGCAATTGGGGCGAGCTGATGAGCGATCCCAAGGAAAAGGAAGCGCGTTGGCAACAGTCGCTGCACTATTACGAGCTAGCCGTTCGGCTCAGCCCCAACGCGGCGCATTTGTACAATGAGTGGGGATTGGTTCATTACCTGTTGGGCGGGCTCTACTGGCAACAGGGACAACAGGATCTGGCCAGAGAGCAGTTCGACCAGGCACTGGCCCGCTATCAGCAGTCACTGGCGCTGGACGCCCGGTACGAGCAAACCTATCTGCTTATGGGCGATCTGTATAACGCGCTCGGGGAGTGGGCCAAAGCCGCATCCGCATACGAGAAGGCGCTGGCGCTGCGCCCCAACCAGCCGCAGGCATGGAAGGTATGGAGGGCGCTTCGGGACATCTACGCCCGTCAGGGCCGCCTGGAGGACGCGATCACCGCCGCCCAGCAATACCTCCAATACCAGCCCAACGATCCCTCCGGTCATGAGGCGCTGGCGCGGCTCTACGAGGAAACAGGCCGTCTGCGTGACGCGCTGGCGGAAGCCAAGCTGGCACGTGACCTAGCGCCGGAAGAGAAACGCCCGGCGCTGGACCAATACATCACCCGATTGGAGAATCGGCTGAGCCAACAGCCATGATCACACGTTACATGTTGATTCTAACCAGCGCGCTGGTGCTCGCCATCGGCGGGACGCCCATGGCCCGCTATGCGGCCCTGCGCCTGGGAATCCTGGACCAGCCCAACGCCCGGAAAGTGCACACCAATCCGATCCCGCTGCTGGGCGGGGTGGCGATCTACGCGGCGTTCATCCTGGCCCTCGTCCTGTTCGGCGACAAATTTTATGTCAACCAGATGGTGGGGATCTTCGTAGGCGCCACCCTGGTGTCCTTCATGGGGCTGTGGGATGACCGCCGGGGACTCTCCCCCCTGCTGCGGCTGGCCGGGCAGATCGTCGCCGCCCTGATCCTCATCGCCTCCGGCGTCCAGGTGCAGCTCTTCCGGTGGCCCCTCCTGAACATCGCCATTACAACGCTATGGGTCGTGGGGATCACCAATGCGCTGAACTTCCTGGACAACATGGATGGGCTGGCCGGGGGATTGGCCGTCATCGCTGCCACGTTCTATCTGCTCCTGGCGCTGATGAGCGGACAGTACCTGGTGGGGGCGCTGGCGGCCGCGCTGTTAGGCGCGTGCCTGGGGTTCCTGGTGTACAACTTCAACCCGGCCAGCATCTTCATGGGCGACAGCGGATCGCTCTTCCTGGGCTTCATGCTGGCGGCCGTGGGCATCAAGCTGCGGTTCCCCGACAACGTCTATATCGTCACCTGGATGGTCCCCGTGCTAGTCATGGGATTGCCCATCTTCGATATGACGCTGGTGGTGTTCTCCAGGCTGCGCCGCGGGCTGAACCCGATGACCTCGCCCGGCCGGGACCACATCTCGCACCGCCTGGTGAGGATGGGAGCCTCTCGCCGGGAGGCGGTGCTGATCTGCTACCTGCTGGCGGGAGCTTTGGGAATCCTCGCCCTCTTCGTCACGCAGGCCTCCATTGCGGAGGGATACACGGTGGGGGCGATCGCCGCCGCGGCCGGCCTCTGGGGCATCTGGCGTCTGGAGAAGGTCCTGTAGGCCGTTTTACCGGCAGTTTTTCTCGTCAACACGGCGCAACTTACCTGCACCTCAAGCGTTACAACAAGTGCCCCCCTCAAACGAAGAAGGGCACACCTATCCAACCTCATACACAAGCGGTCTCATGGGAGGCTTATATGATCCCCGGCCTTGGGAGCAGGCACCTAGTAGAGCAACCCTTGGAGCGACACATGCGCCCCGCTTATCTGCCCGCCGTCTGGCAAGCTCGTCTCCTGCGTATCGGAGGGTTCCTTCTGGCCATCGGCATCAGTGCCCTGATCATCCTGGAGCGGGATCGTCTGAGCTCTCTGGGGCACTATGGATATCCTGGGATCTTCCTCATCAGCATGGCCAGCAGTGCGACGATCCTCCTGCCAGCTCCCGGCATCGCCGTCGTCTTCGCGACGGGAAGCGTGCTCAGCCCCCTCCTCGTGGGCCTTGCGGCCGGCCTGGGCGAAACCCTGGGCGAGCTGACCGGCTACCTGGCCGGCGCCAGCGGTCGCGCCATCATCGAGGACAGAGAGCGCTATCAGCAACTCGTTGAGAAAACCCGACGATACGGCCTGTTCGTCGTCTTCTTCCTCTCCATGGTGCCCAACCCGGCTTTCGACCTGGCGGGAATCGCCGCCGGCGCCCTCCGGTTCCCCCTGAGCAGCTTCCTGGTCGCGTGCTGGGCGGGCAAGACGATCAAAACCACGGTCATCGCGCTCCTGGGCGCGGGATCGCTGGGGCTCCTCTCCCATCTCCTGTAAGAGCGTGTCTGAAATTACCAGCAAGGTGTCTGAGGGATCTCCCTCAACGACCAGCTCCACAGGGGGAGGTGTGGAGGGGGCCTCCCCTCCACGGAAGCCCCCCTTTTCCGGCCTGCACCTGCCTTTCTCGGCCCTTTCTGAAGGACCCAGGCCGAGGCCGGGCAGGTCGAAGGCAGAAGAAGGACTTCTTCCGGATCTGAGAAGCATACCACGAAGCCACTAAAGCCCAGGGGACAGCCGCCTCCCAAAATGAGACTCACGCCTATCCCGTCCAACCGGCCGCAGCCATGTCCCGACGCACCCCACTAACCAGGCGCCCCCACATCCCTACACGGTCCGGCTGGATCCTCGTCGCGCTGGCCGCCCATACCAGCTGGGGGGCATATCCCGTCCTGGCCCGCTACCTTCAGGTCGTGAGCGGCCTCCCCACCATGTCCCTCATCGTCACCGGGAACATCTTCGTCTTCATCGCGCTGGCGCTCGTCACATTCCGCCGCCTGGATCCTCGCGTCTTCCGATCCCCGATCCTGTGGATGTTCGCCCTGGCGGTCGTCTCCCGAGCCATCACCAACCTGCTCGCCGTGCGATTCACGCAGGCCATCTACGTGCAGCTGATCACGCTCATGACGCCCTTCCTGGTGGCCTTCCTCAGCGCCACGCTGCTACACGATCGCATCCCTCCCTACACCGGCCGCGCCACGGCCATCAGCCTCATCGGGGCACTGCTCATGATGAGCAAAGACCTCACACCGTCGAACACAAAGCTCGCCCTGAGCTCCACCGACGGGATCGGGATCGCGCTCGCCCTGGCCAGCAGCCTCTTCCTGGCCCTATACATGATCCTGGTCCGGCGAGCGGCCCAGCACAACATCTCCGGCGAGGCCCTCCTGATCACGCAGATGGTCACCATCATCAGCATCGCCACCATCTTGAGCCTGCTCCTCGGCGAGGACTGGCACCGCTGGCAGGCGCTCAGCCGGCGGGACTGGTACGTCTTCGCCGGGTTCGTGCTCGGCGTACTGGTCGGCGGCAATGTGACGCAGATCGGCGCCCTCCAGCACCTCGGCGCCCCCCTGGTCAGCAGCCTGCTGGCGTGGCGTTTAGTGAGCGCACTGGCCTTCGGGGCGCTGCTGCTCGACGAGCGCCTGACCTCCGTCTGGCAGGTCGCGGGAGCGCTCATCGTGCTCGTCACCATCACCTGGTACCTGCAACAACAACGTGGACGGGAGTAACGCGGGAGAGAAGGGGATAGCGATCAGCGGATTTCCAGTACAATCTCGTGAGCCCGTCCGGGGCGATAGCCTTCTGGCTATACGAATACCAGCAGGGCCGCCGTCAACAGCCCCATGAAACCCAGGATGAGCACCCCGTAGATGAGATTGAGCCGCATCACCCGGCCCTCCCGGCCCGCCAGCCCCACCGTGCTGCATCCCACGATCACCTTGGCAGGCGAGATCACGCTGCCGATCGCGCCCCCCACATTCTGCGCAGCCAGGATGATCAACGGATTGTACCCGATCACCTCGGCCGTCCGCTGCTGGAGCGGGGCGAACACCACGTTGGAGTTCGTGTTCGTGCCCGTCACAAAGCCGCCCAGCGCGCCGATAAAGGGGGCCAGGAAGGGGAGCGCACGGCCGACCACCCGGCTCATCCCCAACGCCAGCACGTAGGTCATCCCGCTATCGGCCATCGCCATCGCCATGCCCACCAGGAACAGGATCGCCAGGCTCGATTTCCACGCGCCGCGCGCCGTCCGCCGCACGATCCGTCCCGGAGTGCCCGGGGCATAGCATCCCAAACGCCGATAAACCAGGTAGGAGATCACGCAGGTGTAGAAGATCAACGCGCCCGCATGTCCGAACACGCTGATGGTGCGCCCGGTCCCGGCCGGATTCACCCATCCCAACGCCGTGCGGGTCTCGGGGAAGTGCATCACGATCCTGACGCGGTTGAGGAGATCAGGAAACGGAGGCACGAATTGCGCCACCACCACCACGAGAAGCAATATCAGGTAGGCGGATAAGGCCGCCGGCACACTTATGCGGATCGGCGCATCGAGGTGACGACGGTTGGCGAGCTGCTCCCCCGCCGATCCCCGGTACATGGGCAATCGAGTCAGAGCAGCCGCGACGGCCAGCCCCGTCAGCCCGGCGATGAACGACGCCAGATTCCACAAGCCGTGCGTGGCCATCCCATACTGCACGACGGCCATCACGCTCCCGATCACCAGGACGGCCGGGAGGCTGTGCCGCAGCGAGGGCCATCCCTGGTACAGGTAGGCGGGCACCAGGCCGGAGAAGAAGCAGGCTACCCCCAACAGGAACGTCGTCCAGGGCGCCAGCGTGAACCCGTCCATCCCGGTGATGGCCATCAGCGCGTAGAACGACGAAGCGATGCTGCCGAAGGTGATCGCCCAGGCGTGCCCGATGCTGGCGGCGACCACGCCGGTCATGGCCGGGAAGCCCAGCCCAACGAGCAACGGGGCGACCACGGCGACGGGCACCCCGAAGCCGGTCACCCCCTGGAGGAAGGAGGCGAAGACCCAGCTCAGGATCAGGAGTTGCATGGTGCGATCGGCCGTGAGCCGGGCCACCCCGACGCTGATCACCTGCAGGGCGCCGGCCTCATCCACCACATGGAACAAGGCCAGCGCAAACCAGACGATATACAGAACGAAAAACGTGAGCAGGAGCCCTTTCAGCTGGCTATACCAGAGAAGGCGCGTCCCACCGCCGAAAGCGAAGGCCGCCACGCCCAACGCCAGGCACCACCCCACCCATCCGGCCTTCGCCCCACTCCAGCGGGCGCCCACCATCAACGCCACGGAGACCAGGATTGGGGAGAAAGCCAGCAGCCAGGTGAACGGCCCGATCGATAGAGAGGACATCCGCTCGCCTCAGAGGACACACCGTGCAACACCAGGCCCCCGGCCTCTCTGGGAAGCCGGGGGCCTTCGACTCGACCAAAGCCAACGCCAGCCAAAGCCGACGCCAGCCCCTCCCGAACTCAATACTTGATCTTGCTGAAGAGCCGCAGCCCCTCCAGGCCGTACTCCTGCTCGATCCGTTTGGAGTGCTCAACCACCAGGTCGTAGATCCGCCGCAACTCCGCCACCGGATCGGCGTGATCGTCCACGCGCAGGTTATGGTACCAACGCGGGTCCGGGCTGGCCACCAGCAACGCCGCCGACTGCTTGCCCCGCTTGTCCCCGCCGGCCTTCTGGCCCGCCTCCAGCGCCCGGAGCAGACGCTCGCTGAGCTCCGCCCCCTCCCGCTCCGCCGCCTCGTACGCCTCAGCCATCGCGTCGATCACCTCCGGCCCCGTCAGCATATTCCCGGCGACGGTGTAATGCTTCCCCGCCCGGTGCCCCGCCCACTCGACGCACTGACTGCCCGTGAAGACGAACGAGCCTCGCGCATCCACGCCGTGCAGCTGGCGGATCTCCCGATCCTCATCCATCTGCAACAGGGCCTCCAGGGCGATCTGAATCTCCACACCGGCCTCTAACAGCGCCAACCCTTTCCGTCCTAGATCGGTGTTGACACGAGCCTGTGTGGCGATGGCGCCATGAAGGCTGACGAAGGGGACCAGACTCCCCACATTCGGCCGTGCTGTGCTCACGGCCACACCATAGCTTCCCTCGGCCGGACACCGGGCCGCAATGGAGAACGTATGCAGATCCATCAGTGCTGTACCTCCTGGTACTCTCGCACGTCGAACATATCCCGGAGGGCGTCCCCCAGGAAGTTGATGCTGAGGACGGTGATCATGATGGCCAGCCCGGGGAAGACCCCCAACCACCACGCCCGGGAGATGAACGTCCGGGCATCGCTCAGGATCAATCCCCACGTCGGCGTCGATGGCTTCACCCCCAATCCCAGGAAGGAGAGCCCAGCCTCGGCCAGGATGGCATAGGAGACGCTCACCGTGGCCTGCACGATGACCGGCGCCGTCGCGTTCGGGAGGACGTGTCGCAACAGGATGCGGGCGTCGGAGACCCCCACCGCCCGGGCCGCCGTCACGTACTCCTCCTCCCGGATGGACAGCACCATGCCGCGCATAACACGGGCGAAGTCGTCCAGAAACGCCAGCGTGATCGCCACGATCACGTTCTCCAGGCCGGTCCCGAACACGGCCACCAGATAGACGGCGATGATGAAATTGGGGAAGGCCCATTGCAAGTCGATGTAACGCATGATCAGGTTGTCGATCCAGCCACCGTAGTAGCCGGCCAACAACCCCATCAACACGCCGATCAGCAACGCCAGCACCACCGTGATGATGCCCACGGAGATCGACACCCGGGTGCCGTAGATGATCCGGCTGAACAGATCACGGCCCAGATCATCGGTCCCCAGCAGGTGCGTCCGGGACGGAGGCTCCAGATATTCAAACACCTGATCGTTCGGATCATAGGGGGCGACCTGGGCGGCGAACACAGCCGTGACGACCAAAACGATCAGGACGATCAGGCCGATCAGCGCCTTCTTGTCCCGCCACAGATATCGCAGCCAGGGCCGTCGTCGTTTGGGGGCGACGGCGAACGTATCGAACATCTCCTGCTCTACTTCGGCAACCGCGTTGAGCACGAGCCCACTCCCTACCCCTCATACCGGATTCGAGGATCGATCATCGTGTACAGGATATCCACCAGCAAGTTGGTGAAGACGAAGATCACCGACACCACCAGAATGGCCCCCTGCACCACCGGATAGTCCCGATTCAGGATCCCCTGGATCAACACCCGCCCCAGCCCCTGGATGGCGAACACGTTCTCCACGATCACCGTGCCCGACATCAACAGGGCGAAGGCGATCCCCATGACGGTGACCACCGGGATCAAAGCGTTCTTCAACGCGTGGACGAAGATGACCGCCCGCTCGGTCAAGCCCTTCGCCCGGGCGACCTTGATGTAGTCCGTCTTCAGCACCTCCAGCATGGCGGAGCGGGTCATCCGGGCGATGATGGCCGAAAAGGGCGTTCCCGCGGCGATGGCCGGCATGATGAGATGGGAAAGCCACGGCCAGAACCCTTTGGAAAGGGGCACGTAGCCGATGGCGGGCAGCCAGTGCAGGTTCACAGCGAATACGATGATCAGCAGGATGCCCAGCCAGAAGTCTGGCATACTGAGCCCCAGGAACGCCGCGAAGGTAAAGGTATGATCCAGCCAGGTATGTTTTTTCACCGCAGAGATGATGCCAGCTGAGATGGCCAGGGTTAACGAAAGGACGAAAGCGAACCCCGCCAGCGCCATCGTTCGGGGAAAGGCCTCACGGATGATCCGGCTCACCGCCACATTGCTGCCATAGATGGAGTTCCCCAGATCGCCTTGAAGCGCCCGGGCGAACCAGAGCACATATTGCACGTATACGGGACGATCGAGGCCGAACTTCCGGCGCAACACCTCGGCGGCCTCCGGGTCCACGTCGGCCAGCATGGCGCGGAAGGGATCGCCAGGGACCGCCCGCAGCATGAAGAAGACCAGCGTGGCCACGGCCCAGATCACGACCAACGAATAGAACACTCGCTTGACGATATATCGGCTCATCGTACCGCTTCGCACTCCCTCCAACAGCGTGTAGAGTCCTCCTCCCCGACGGACAACCCCGTCGAAGAGGAGGACCCACGACTATCCCCGACGCATCAGGGATCAGCTCTCCTCGATGGTGACGCGGTCCAGATCGACCAGCCCGGGGATCCGGCTCACGTCGGGATAGTTCACCTCTTTGCGATAGACCAGGATGTCCAGCGGATGGTAGAGGAACGCGGCCGCCACCTTGTCCGAGGTGATCTTATTCGCCTTCTGGACGAGCTCCTTCCGGCGCTCGAGATCCGTCTCGACGCGCTCCTGCTCGATCAGCTCATCGACCTCCTTGTCCGAGAAGAAGCCGAAGGCCATCGTCTCCTTATCCCGGTTGGGGCCGTTGAACTTGGACTCCGTCTGCATCCAGTCGACCAGCGCATCGTCGGGATCGTAGTCCCCACCGCTGCCGATGCGAAGCAGATCGAAGTCCATCGAGTCGAAGTGATCGATCAGGACCGGGAAGTCCTTGATGTCCAGCTCGATGTTGATGTTCAGGTTCTTCTTGAGGATATCGCTGATGATCTCGCCCTCACGCTTACCAGCCGGGGTCACCATCAGCTTGAGCGTGGGGAATCCCTCGCCGTTCGGATATCCGGCCTCGGCCAACAGGCGGCGAGCCTCCTCGAGATCGAAGCGCTGCTCGCTGGTCTCGTTGATCGAGGTGTCGAAGTAGAAGCGCATCGCCGGATTGACCGTGCCGAAGGCCGGCTGACCACGCCCAAACAGCGCTCGCTTGATCAGGTCCTGGCGATCGATCGCCTTGGCGATCGCCAGCCGGACCATGAAGCCCTTCTCCTTCTTCAGCTCCTCCACCGGCTTGTTGAAGTCCGGCACCTTGTACGGATCGCGCCACGGGTTGATCCACAGCGCCTGGAAGCCAGGCCCGGTGATCTGCGAGACCACCAGATCGGGGTTGGCCTCGAACCGATCGATCAGCTCAGCCGCGGGCGCATTGCCCCCGATGAGCTGAATGTCGCCGGCCTCGATCGCCGCCGCCAGCGGCTCCGGCTCCGGGATCGGGATGATGGTGACCTTGTCCAGCTTGGGCCGCTCCGGATCATAGTAGTCCTCGAACCGCTCCAACACCACACCCTGGCCCAGTTGATGCTCCACCACCCGGAAGGGCCCCGTTCCCACAGGGGTCAACCCGTATTGCTCGGTGCCCATCTCCTCCAGCGCACGCCGATTGACGATGGTCATGGCCCGGCCGCTGGAGCGCTCCAGCGTCTTGACCAGGAGCGACGCCTGCGGCTTCTCTAGGATGATCTTGACCGTGTAGTCATCCACCTTCTGCACGTCCTGGACGTTGGACAGGACGCGGGAGTGGATCGACTGGTCCGGATCCTTGGAGCGATTGTAGGTGAAGACGACGTCGTCCGCGGTAAACGGATCCCCGTTGTGGAAGGTCACCCCCTCGCGAAGGTGGAAGATCCACTCCAGGCCGTCCTCCGAGACCTCCCAATCCACGGCCAGATCTCCCTCGGCGGTCAGGTCGGGATTGATGTGGGTCAACCCGCTCAGGACGTTGGAGGTGATCTGGAACTGCAGGACCTGGTTGATCTGGGCCGGATCGAGCGTGCGAATCTCAGCGGTCCCCGCCCAGCCGGCGGTCAGCTCGCCCCCCCTCTTCTCCGGGGTCGGGGCCGGGGCCTTCTCTCCCTCGGGAGCCGCCACCTCGGGCGTAGCCGCAGTCGGAGCGCACGCCACCAGCACGTCTGACAACGTTAACATGCCGGCCGCGGCCAACAGACGCAGCACGGTGCGCCGGCTCATCTTGGGGCCCCGCAGGTCCGATCGGCTCAACCCGAACAGCGGGTCCTTAGGATCGAAGTCGTAGGCCCACTTCAGCTCCTCCCGAATGCGAGCCCGATCTCTCTTGCTGAGCTTACCCCACACTGTGCGCCTCCTTTCCTCTCTCTGTCTTTGTACAAGATGCCGTGTTCCCGAATACAAACAGCGGAGTTCATCCATGAGGCCGAACATGAATGAACTCCGCTGTCCATCCACACAATCGTCGAACGTTAAGGCCTGATCACATGAGAGTTCGATCCTTATTGTATCGTTTTTGTCGCACCTGTCAACCAAAGGCGGCTCTGCGCCCCGCCGTGGTAATCACGGCGGGGCCATCCCGATGCAGCGGAAGACGCAATATATAGGGCCAATCCCAGCACATAATACAAGATATTGGATAGGAGCGCCGTCCGCATAATTCTCCACAGGAGAACGTAGAGCTACCCAATCGAGATAGCATCCTGCGCAGACGTGAAAGACAGAAAAAACTCACTCAAATCTAGCGAGCAGCCATGCGCGTAATTGTGAGCGCAGAAAAAGGGCTTGCCTACCAGGGCCCGGAAGATACGGAAGACCTCCATCCCGCAGGCCGGACATGGGAGCCCGGCCTGCAGGCATCCATCACGTCATCACGCGGCGTGGGGATACGGCTCCGTTGCCTCCTCCGCCACGGCCAGCGGCACCACGCCATGAGCCGCATCGGTGCATGCCGTCAGCCGATTGGTCGGCGCGACGCGACGCTGGCGAGCCCGGATGCGCGCCAGCCGCTCCTCGCCCAGGGCCGCCCGCTCGGTGGGCAGATCGTGCGGATAATCCCGCGTCTCCCCAGTTCGGGCCAGCACATCCGGATCCAACAGATCGATCCGCCGGGCACGCAGGCGCAGGTGCAGGGCATCCCCTGTGCGCAGATACAGGATATGGCCGCCGTTCAACGCCTCGGGGGTCACGTGCCCGATGGCCGCGCCGTAGCTCACGCCGGAGAACCGCCCATCGCTGATCAGCGTCGTCAGCTTCTTCACAGCTCGGTTGGCGTTGATATGCTGCATCGGCGTGAACATCTCCGGCATGCCATAGGCGGCCGGCCCCTGCCCGCTGATCACCATGGCGATCTTCAGCGTGCCCTCACGCACCATCACGTCGAAGACGGCCTCCGCCTCCATCGTCGCCAGCCTCTCCACCGGCGTATACGTCCGGCCCTGTACGGTCGCCCGGCCGGTGTTGTGCCGGTGGATCGCCAGCAGCAGGTCACGATTCCCAGCCACCTCCTCCTTGAACCGATCCAACAGGTGGACATCCAACAGGGCCTGGTTGGCCTCGTCCTCGTTCTCGTAGTAGAGGACCAGTGCCACCGCCTCGTCGAACTCGTCAATCTGCTCCTCCGGCATGCCGCTGATCTTGACCACGGCCGATTCGAAGAAGTTGCCGGTCAGCACATCGACGCCGGCAGCGGGGCGCTTCGGCCGATGCAGGATGATGGGATTCTCCCGAACGTTTTCTGCCTCCAGCCCCCGGGGATCGCTCAGCCGCTCCCGCCACGAGGTCCCCGTCACGGTGGGGGCGTCCAGGCGCATGGGCACGCCGTTCTCCACCAGCTCGTGGATCATCGTCTCCATACCCCGGATCTGTCCCGCCCGACATTGCTGCGCCAGCACGAAGATGTCCCGCCCCTGGGTCAGGCTGTAGTCGAACAGATCGGGCACGGGGACGGCCCGCCGGATGCGATCCATATCCCACACGCTGAAGTCGTACCCGGCGTGGATCATGGCCGCCACGATGTGCATCATCAGGTTCGTCGACCCGCCGGTAGCCGCATGGACCCGCACCGCGTTCTCGATGTTCTGCACCACGATGCGACGCACGCTGAACGTCCCATCGTTGCAGAAACCCAGCATGGCATCCACGGCCGCGTTGATCTGCTCCTGCGTCGGCGGCTCGGTCAACAGCTCGACAGCCGGGTGTACCAGCCCGAAGGCGGAGACGACGTGGCGACTGGAATTCCCGGTGCCGTTGAAGGCGCACACGCCCCCCTTCGCGTCGCATGTGTTCACCGCCAGCCGCTTCTCAAAGCCCTTGTGCTGCGCAGCGGTGATGAGTCCCAGCTCACGAGCCCGGATGAGCACCCCCTGGAACGCCGTGTTGGACGAGCACTGCAGGATATACGACATCGCATCCCGCAGATCGTACGCGATGTCATCGTATCCCTGCTTCTCGGCCTCGACCGCCACCGCCTCCAGCTCGGTCCACAGATCGTCGGGGATGGTCCCCCCGCGCAGGACATGGGCCGGGGCGAAGGTGGCGAAGACGGGCGGCTCCCCCCGCTCCTGTCGTGTGCGATCCAGCAGCGCCAGCGCCGAGACGATGGCCAGCGGCGTCTTGTCGCATCCCTGGATGACGAAGGCGCCGTGATAGCATTGCCCCTCCATCTGGCTGACGACCATCTGGGTCACGGCGTTGCGGGACTGCAACGAATAGCTCATGCCCATAGTGCTCTGCGCCGTGCCGTCGCACATCACCGGCACGCCAAAGTAGAAGGGTACGCCGCCGCGCTGCCAGATGCGATACGCAGCCCTTAGCGCCGTCTCCAGATCCACGATATGGGCCGGGTGATCCCACGACCCGCCGATGATGGCCACCCGCGGGGCGTTGGCCTCCAGCCGGTCGTAGATGGCCTCCAACGTGCAATCGATGTCCGTATACCCCAGAAGCCGGCGGGCGCGATCCAGCAGGCCGGCCACGGTGATGGGCTCGTTCGCTTTGGCCTGCACGTTCTCACGATATGGGTTGATGTCGCTTTCGATCACCAGTGGGACAGAGGTCATGGCTGATCCACTCCGGTCGATAATGAGGTAGTGTATCTTTTTCGGTGGAAATACAGCAGGGAGCTTTGAGGGGCGCAGCCCCTCAAAAGAGACTTCCCGGTTTCCGCCCCTCACCTGCCTCGCCCGGCCTTGCCCACCCGAATCAGGCCGGGAAAGGACAGGTGCAAAGCGGAAAAAGAGGATGTTTTGGCGGAGGGAGGTCCCTCTCCGCACCTCCCCTGTGGGCTTGCGATGGGCCTCGCGGAATTTCCACCATCTTGGATACACTGCCCGATAAGAGTACAGATTGACAGATGGGGGCGTCCGACTATACTGGACCCGATGTTCACGGGCAAAACACAAATCTCAGGGAGGCATCCATGCGGTTGGCAACATTCATCCAGGACGGACAGTGGCGGCTGGGGGCCGTCATGGGCGATGAGATCATCGACCTGGCGGCAGCCCACGACGCGCTCCTGGGCGGCTATCATCTCCCGTCCGACATGCGCTCCCTCCTCGAGGCGGGCCCCGATGCCTGGAGCGAGGTCGAGCGCACGCTACAAGCCGGGGATCTGGCCCCGTTCGCCCGCCCGCTGGCCGGCGTCAAACTGGCCGCCCCCATCCCCAATCCGTCCAAAGTGGCCGCCATCGGCCAGAATTACATGGACCATGTGAAGGAGCAGGGGGCCGAGCCGCCCGACCATCCGATCCTCTTCGCCAAGTTTCCCACCAGCGTCATCGGCCCCGGCGACGAGATCCGCTGGGATCCGGCGCTGACCACCAAAGTGGACTGGGAGGTGGAGCTGGCCGTCGTCATCGGGCGGGAGGCTCGCCGCGTGCCGGCTGACCAGGCCTATGCGTACATCTTCGGATATACCGTCGCCAACGACGTCAGCGCCCGAGACCTCCAATTCTCCGACGGCCAATGGGTACGGGGGAAGTCCCTGGACACCTTCTGCCCCCTGGGGCCGTGGATCGTCACGAGGGACGAGATCCCCGATCCCCACCAGCTCCCTCTGCGCTGCAAGGTGAATGACGAGGTGGTCCAGGACTCTTGCACGGACCAGCTGATCTTCCGAGTGCCCCATCTCATCGAGTTCCTATCCCACGCCTTCACCCTGCTGCCCGGAGACGTCATCCTGACGGGCACGCCACCCGGCGTGGGACACTTCCGCACGCCGCCGCGATACCTGCAGGACGGCGACGTGGTAACCGTGGAGATCGACGGCATCGGAACGCTGAGCAATCCCTGTCGCACGGAGGGATAGCGTCGACCTCCCGGATTATAGCACAGTGCTCCATCAGCGGCGAGCGACAATAGACGAAAGCCGATGTCTTGGTGAAGGGAGGTCCCTTCGCACCACCCCTGTAGGCTTGCGATGGACATCGTGGGGCGTATAGACTACGACCACATCGCCGGCACCTACGCGAGGTGCCGGCGTGCCAGCGAACGCGTGATCGCTCACGTCACCGAAATGCTGAGCGGCCGGAAGATCGGCCGCGTCCTGGAAATCGGATGCGGCACGGCGAATCACCTGGTCGCGATCTCCGCAACTCTCGGCGCTCACGGGGTGGGCCTGGATCGATCCCTCGCCATGCTCCGCATCGCGCGAGGCGGGTATCCCGGTCTGCATTTCTGCCTGGCCGATGCGGAGGCCGTTTATCCCTTCCCGGCGAACACCTTCGACCTAGCCCTATGCGTGAACGTAATCCACTACATCACTCGCCTGGAGACGTTCTATCGGGAAGCCCAACGCGTCCTGCGTCCCGACGGGATCATCGTAACCGTAACCGACTCCAAAGAGGACATCAGGCGCCGCACCCTGTCTCATTACTTCCCAGAGACCATCCCCATCGAGCTTCGGCGCTATCCCCCCATCTCAGCTATCCAGCGAGCCATGGAAGCGGCCGGATTCCGAGAGATCCAGGTATCACACACGGAGCACGCGTTCCCGTTGGGCCCATCTCACGTGCGCAGATATCGCCAGAAGGCCTACTCGGCCCTGCGCCTCATCCCTGAGGAGGCCTTTCGGCGCGGGCTCGCCCGCCTGGAGCGGGAGGTCACGGGAAGGAGCGCTCAAGGGCAAGAGCTGTACACCTACATATGGGGCACCGCCCCCGCCGTCTGCAAAACGAAAAGGGGGAGCCCGTAAAAGGCTCCCCCTGAAAGTCGATGTGGGACAGGCTTGCGATCCCCGGCACGATGCCGATTATCGCTTCACCCGGAACGCCTTCATGCCCGGATAGACCGCCTGCTCGCCCAGCTCCTCCTCGATGCGCAGGAGCTGATTGTACTTGGCCACCCGGTCCGTCCGGGCCGGTGCGCCGGTCTTGATCTGTCCGGTGTTGAGGGCCACCACCAGATCGGCGATGGTGGTATCCTCGGTCTCGCCAGAGCGATGGGAGACGATGGCCGCCCAACCGGCGCGATGGGCCAGATCCACCGCGGCGATGGCCTCCGTCAGCGTGCCGATCTGATTCACCTTGCACAGCAGCGCCGTGCACGCCTTCTC
This sequence comes from Chloroflexota bacterium, assembly GCA_013152435.1. Classification (NCBI taxonomy): domain Bacteria; kingdom Bacillati; phylum Chloroflexota; species Chloroflexota bacterium. The sequence continues at coordinate 26,764 of JAADGJ010000028.1, forward strand.
ATCGATGGCCCGCTGCACCCGCTCCACGTTGGTGACCAACAGGTCATCCCCCACCAACTGCACCCGATCGCCCAGGCGCTGGGTCAGCAGCTTCCATCCCTCCCAGTCGTCTTCGGCCATGCCGTCCTCAATGGAGATGATGGGGTACTTGTTAACCCAATCCTCGTAAAAGTCCACCATCTCCGCGCTGGTCAGGGAGCGGCCCTCCTTCTTGAGGACATACTTCCCATCCTCGTAGATCTCACTGGAGGCCGGGTCCAGGGCGATCCAGATGTCCTCACCCGCCTTGTAGCCGGCGGCCTCGATCGCCTCCAGGATCACCTCGATCGCCTCGGCGTTGGACTTGAGCGATGGCGCATAGCCTCCCTCATCCCCCACGTTGGTGCTGTATCCCCGCTTGGCCAGCACCTTCTTCAGCGCATGGTAGGTCTCCGCCCCCCAACGTAGCGCCTCGGCGAAGCTCTCAGCGCCCACCGGCATGATCATGAACTCCTGCAGGTCGGTGGAGTCCACCGCGTGCTTGCCGCCGTTCAGGATGTTCATCATCGGCACCGGCAGCACGCGAGCGCTGACGCCGCCGATATAGCGATACAACGGCAGCCCGATCGCGGCCGCCGCCGCCTTCGCCACCGCCAGGGAGACGCCCAGGATGGCATTGGCGCCCAGGTTGCCCTTGTTGGGCGTGCCATCCAGGTTGATCAGGAACTCGTCGATCCCCACCTGATCCAGCGCGTCCCACCCCAGAAGCTCCTCGGCGATGGTGGTGTTCACGTTCTCCACCGCCTTGAGGACACCCTTGCCGCCGTAGCGAGAGGCATCGCCATCACGCAGCTCAACGGCCTCATGCACGCCAGTGGAGGCGCCGGAGGGCACGGCCGCCCGGCCGACATCCCCACCGCTCAGGATCACCTCCACCTCAACGGTGGGATTCCCACGAGAGTCCAAAATCTCACGCGCGACGATATCTTCTATGATCGTGGTCACGGCTTCAACTCCTTTTCCGAATCCCCAATCTCCAACGATTAGAGATCGGGGATTGGTGATCTTCGCTCAGGATCGTTTCAGCCCCAAGGAATCATAAAGCTGATCGAAATCCATGCGCTCATCCAGCATCTTGCTAAAACGTTCGATCTTCGGACGCTGCTGGAAGCGGCTGCGCCCAAAGTACCCCTCCACGATCTCCACGGCCGTCAGGGTATCCTGTTGGCAGAGCAGCACAGGAACCCCCAGCTCCTCGGCCCGGGTGAGGATCATGGGATTGGGCATGATGTTGCCCGTCAAGATCAGGCAGCGGGTGGAGGTCTCCAGCGCCGCCAGCTGAATATCCGCCCGATCGCCGCCCGTGATCACAGCCTTGTTGGGCGTGCGACGGAAATAGGAGAGCGCGCTGTCTACGTTCATCGCCCCCACCATCACGGTCTCCACCAGGGCGTCTGCCTTCTCCGCGCAGGCCAGGATGTGCGCGCCCAATCCCTCCGCCAGCTCCGTGACGCTGGCAGCTTGCAGCAGCCGATCCCTGGGCAGGATGGCCAACACGGGGATCCCCTTGCGCTCCAGGAAGGGGCGGATCACCTCCTCCGCGTAGTCCAATTTGCTCTGCGGCACCGTGTTCAACACCACGCCGATCATCGGATCGCCCAGCCGCACCTTGGCTGTGAGCGCGTTGTCCACCATCCGGGGCTCCTCCCACCGGATGACCACCAGCGGACGGGCGTCCAGCATCTCCGCCACTCGCGGCGTGGGGAGGTTCACCATGTACCCCTCTCGAAGCGTCGCCCCTCCCTCCAGGATCACCACATCCCGATCCTGGCATACCTGATCGTATGCGGAGCGCAACACGGCCTCATAGTCCGTGTCGTCCTCACCACGCAGCAGACGCTCCGTATGTGCGGGGGTCAGGGCCACGGGGGCCAACACCTCCATCGGCTCAGGCAGGCCGAAAGCGTCCTTGATGAAGGCCACATCGTCATCCTTGGGCCCGGCCGGGCCCGGATGGGCAGCCACGTTCACGGGCTTCATATAGCCCACCCGCAGGCCGTCGCGTCGGAAGCGCAATCCGATCCCCACACAGATCGCGCTTTTTCCGGAAAACGTCTCGATAGAAGTTACGTACACGTTCGCCATTGGTTAGATCCTCCTGAACCTACGCGGCCAACACCAGACGCATATCGAGGGCCAGCGCGCCCTTGCCCCGGTCGAAGACCTTCAGAGGGTTGATATCCATTTCTACGATCTCCGGGAAGTCCGTCACCAGCTGCGAGATCCTCAGCAAGATGTCTGCGATCGCCTCCAGGTCGGACGGCTCCTCGCCTCGCACGCCCCGAAGCAATGGATACGCCCGGATCTCCCGCATCATCTCCATGGCAGCCCGACGTCCGATCGGCGCCACCCGGAATGTGACGTCCTTCAACGCCTCGACGTAGATCCCCCCCAACCCGAAGAGCAACAGGGGGCCGAACTGGGGATCGCGGCTCATCCCCAGGATCACCTCTTTGCCGCCGCTCACCTGTTGCTGTACCAGACATCCCCAGATCTCCGCGTTGGGCATGTACCGCCCCGCCCGATAGGTGATCAGGTCAAAGGCGTCACGCACATCCGAGGCGGTCATCAGATTGACTTTGACCCCGCCGATGTCCGTCTTGTGCAGGATGTCCGGCGAGGCGATCTTCATCACCACCGGGTACCCAATGCGCTCGGCGATCTCCACCGCCTCCTCCGCCGAGCGGGCCAACTCCGATTTGGGCAAGGGTACACCATACGCCTCCAAAACGGCTCGCGCCTCCACCTCGCCCATGGTCACACGGCCGCTGGATCGTACCGCATCAAAGACCTGGCGCACACGCTCCCGGTCCGCCTCAAATCGAGGGATCTCATCATCGGGCTGCTCCAGCCACTGGCGGTAAGACCACATGGCCGCCAACGCCTCGGCCGCCCGTTCAGGCACCTGGTAGTTCGGCACACCGCCTCGATTGAGGATATCCACGCCCGGGCCCACGTTCGCCTCCCCCATGAAGCAGCCCAGGATGGGTTTGCTCGACCGCTGCGAGACCCGCACAACCGCCTCGGCCGTCTTCTCGATCTCCGTCATGAACTGCGGCGTGAGGATCACGATCACCGCGCCCACATTGGGGTCGTTGACGGCGGCCTCCACGGCCAGCTCGTAACGATCGGCCAGCGCATCCCCCAACACGTCGATGGGGTTGAGCACGCTGGCTGCGGCCGGCAGGTGATCGCCCAGATTCTGGCGGGTCTCATCGGTGAGCTGCGCCAGGTGCAACCCCGCCTTTTCTAAGGCATCCGTACACATGATGCCCGGCCCCCCCGCGTTGGTCACCACGGCCACCCGATCGCTTTCCGGGATCGGCTGGCGGGCGAACGCGACGGCGAAGTCAAACAGCTCCTGCACCGAGCGAGCCCGGATCACCCCCGTCTGCTTGAAGGCCGCTTCGTATGCGCGATCCGATCCGGCCAACGTCCCCGTGTGCGAGGAGACCGCCCTGGATCCAGCGCTGGTCGTGCCGGACTTGATGGTGATCACCGGCTTCTTGCGGGTTACCTCGCGCGCCACCTGCATGAAGCGAGGTCCCTCCGTGATCCCCTCCAGGTAGGCCGTGATCACCGCCGAGTGGGGGTCATCCGCCCACGCCTCCAAGAAATCGATCTCGTTCAGATCCGCTTTGTTCCCCAATGAGACGAAGCGGGAAAAGCCGATCCCCTGCGGCTTGGCCATGTCCAGGATCGAGGTACACAGCGCCCCGGACTGGGACATAAAGGCGATGCTGCCCTGATCGGGCATGGTGGCCGCAAATGAGGCGTTTAGCGGGACTAGCGTATCGATGATCCCCAAGCAATTCGGGCCGATGATCCGGATGCCGTACTGCTTTGCGATACGAAGCAGCTCGCGCTCACGCTGCATGCCCTCGGGACCGATCTCTCGGAACCCGGCCGAGATGATCACGACTCCGCGTATACCTTTCCGGCCACATTCATCCAGCACTTTGGCGATAAACTGGCTGGGGATCACTATCACGGCGAGATCGATGGGCCCAGGCACATCAAGCACGCTGGGATACGCTTTTAGGCCCAGGATCTCGCCACCCTTGGGGTTGATCGGATAGATCGAGCCGGGAAAGCCATACTGGAGCACGTTCTGGAGGACCGCATAGCCAAGCTTGCCAGGAGTCTTCGAGGCTCCGATGATTGCAACCGATTCGGGAGAAACAAATGGCTCCAGCATTGGACGAGTCCACTCCGTTGTATTATGTACCCTGCGAAAGGCCATCGACAATCTTACCCCAGAGTGTCTGAATTGGCAAAACATGATGTCCCCGGGTCGTGCCGCCCCTTTGCCTGGATAACCTGGCAGAGACAAACCGCTTGGCCCACGCCCGGGATCGTGGTAGAATGTCCACCAAAAGCAATCGCATTTTAGACACGCCCTTAGTGAAAAAGCTGTTGCTTCTGCTGGGGGAAGGCCTGGAGGGGCTCCCCCCTGTGAAGCCGGTAGCTGAGGGAGCTCCTCAGACGCCCTACCGGCAAATCTTCAGACACGCTCTTATCAGAGACGAGAGGCCAAGGGATTACGAGTCGAGAGGATAGCGTGATGAGCAAGTCGATCATCTATATGGACCACTCCGCCACCACCCCGGTGGACCCGCGGGTGGTCGAGGCGATGCTCCCGTATTTCACAGAGCGCTACGGGAACCCGTCTAGCCTGCACCGTCTGGGCCGAGAGGCCAGCCAGGCCATGGAGGATGCGCGCCGGACCGTGGCCGAGATCCTGAGCTGCCATCCCCACGAGGTCGTCTTCACCTCATGCGGGACGGAAAGCGACAACATGGCCCTGCGCGGCGTGGCCCTGGCCCAACGAGCGCGCGGCCGGGGGAACCACATCGTCACCACCGCCATCGAGCATCATGCCGTCTTGCACACCGCGGAGGATCTGCGCGACCGCTACGGGTTCGAGATCACCGTCGTACCCGTGGACGGGGAGGGGCTCGTGCACCCGGAGGCGATTCGGGAGGCGCTGCGGGACGACACCGTGCTGGTCAGCGTGATGTACGCCAACAACGAGGTGGGGACGATCCAACCGCTGCCCGAGATCGCCGCCATCACCCGAGAGCGCGGCATCCCCCTGCACACCGATGCCGTGCAGGCCGGGGGTTACCTTCCGCTCGACGTGGACGCGCTCGGCGTGGACCTGCTCAGCCTCTCCGCCCACAAATTCTACGGCCCCAAGGGCGTAGGCATCCTGTACGTACGTCGGGGGACGCCGCTCTGGCCGATCCAAACCGGGGGCGGCCACGAACGGGGGCGCCGGCCGGGGACGGAGAACATCCCCTACATCGTCGCCCTGGCCACCGCCCTACGGCTGGCGCAGGAGGAGCGAGAGGCGGAGGCAGCTCGATTGACCGCCCTGCGAGATCGCCTGATCGACGGCATCGAGGCCCGCATCCCGGACGTCCGGCTCACCGGGCATCGGACCCGCCGGCTGCCGGGCCACGCCAGTTTCATCATCCGGGGTGTAGAAGCCGAGGGGATGCTCATGGGATTGGATCTGGAAGGCATCTGTGCTTCCAGCGGCTCCGCCTGCACATCCGGCGCCCAGGAGCCCTCCCATGTGCTGACGGCCATGGGCATCCCGAGACGAGATGCCGTGGGACATCTGCGGCTGACGCTGGGGCGCAGCACCCGTCCGGAGGATGTGGATCGGGTGCTGGACGTCCTGCCCGGCATCGTGGAACGGCTGCGCGCCTACGCCCCCTCCTGGGCATAAGGACGGCCATGACCCGAGAGCGCGTCGTCGTCGCCATGAGCGGCGGGGTGGACAGCTCCGTGGCCGCGGCGCTCCTGGTGGAACAGGGCTACGAGGTCATCGGGGTGATGTTGCGCCTGTGGGCCGAGATACGCCCCGGGCTCCCCAGCCTGAATCGATGCTGCTCCGATGAGGCCGTGGAGGACGCCCGCCGGGTCGCCGGGATCCTGGGCATCCCCTTCTACCTCCTAAACGTCGAAAGGCCGTTCAAGGAGCACGTGGTCGACCGCTTCATCGCCGGGTACGCCAGCGGCGTCACACCCAACCCATGCCTGTATTGCAACCGCCACATCCGCTTCGGGCGCCTGTTGAACTATGCGATAGGCATCGGGGCGAGCGCGCTGGCCACAGGGCATTATGCCCGTGTCCGACGGACCCCGGACGGCACCTATCAGCTGCTGCGGGCCGTCGATCGGGCCAAGGACCAGTCCTACGTGCTCTACGTGGTCCGACAACAGGAGCTGGCCCACCTGCGCTTCCCCATCGGGCACCTGACCAAGGAGGAGGTCCGAAGGCGGGCGCGCGAGCTCGAATTGCCGGTGGCGGAGAAGGAGGAGTCGCAGGAGATCTGCTTCGTCGCCGACGGGGATTATCGGCGCTTCCTGGCGGACTGGGCACCCCACGCCGTGCGCCCCGGCCCCATCGTGGATCGGGCCGGGAACGTGCTGGGACAACACAAGGGACTGCCCTACTACACCGTCGGGCAACGACGCGGGCTGGGCATCGCCGCCCGGGAGCCCCTGTACGTGCTGAAGCTGGATGTGGGACGCAACGCGGTGGTCGTGGGCACCCGAGACGAGTTGGGACGTGATGAGCTAACCGCCGCTCATGTGAACTGGATCTCCGGCCGGCCGCCTGAGGGGGAGATCGCCGTCACCGCCAAGATCCGCTACAAGGGCGCCGAGGTGGCAGCCCGGGTGCGGCCGCTGCCGGGAGGGAGAGTGCACGTCCGGTTCGACCGCCCGCTACGCGACATCACGCCGGGACAGGCGGTGGTCTTCTACCAGGACGACGTCTGCCTCGGCGGGGGGATCATCGAGCCGGAGGACCGGCCCTTGCCTCCAGAGCTGGACATGGGGTGAGCCATGCACATACCGATACCGCCCGCATGGGTGCTGGGCTTCCTGATCGCCAGCCTATACGGGACCGCCTTCCACATCTGGCGGGGCGAGTCCCTGCAAGATCTATCCCGCTTCCTCATCGCCGCATGGATCGGCTTTGGCCTGGCACAATGGGGTAGCTACCTCGCCGATCTGATGCTGGTACGCATCGGGCAACTGGACATCGCAAGCGCCACGCTGGGAGCATGGTTGGCCTTATTCATTGCTCGTCGTCTATAAATGTGATACAATCGGCACAGGAGGTGCCACACTCCCATGAACGGCGAGACACGACAGGGCATCCGCAAATGGCAGATCGGCCTGATCGCAGCGATCATCCTGGCCCTCATCGGGCTTGCGATCTACGCGCTGGCCGTCAAGCCGGTACGCGCCCAGGTGGTGCGTGATCTCTTCATCATCTTCATCTCGATCGAAGTGCTGGCTGTGGGGGTGCTCCTGAGCATCCTCATCTGGCAGATCTACCAGCTGATTCGCACGCTGCAAGAAGAGGTATTACCTATCCTGCGATCCACCCAGGATGCGGCCGATACGGTGAAGGAGACCGCCTCCTTCGTCAGTGAGCGCGTCGTATCTCCCATCGCCAAGGCCTCCGGGTACATCGCCGGGCTACGAGAGGCCGCAGCCACGCTGGCCGGCCGGTCGCGAGATGGGGATCGCTAAAGCGGCGAAAGGACCGACATCCTTGGCAAGGCGAAGGCCGAGCCTGATGGCCGGCGATACGGAGGCCATTCCGCTTTGCTGAGCATCTCGGACGCGTGAGGAGGGAGCGTTATGGACGAGCGAAGGAACAACGGTGGTGGGTCCTTCTTCTGGGGATTTATCCTGGGCGCTTTGAGCGGCTTCGTATCCGCTCTGTTCCTGGCGCCCCGGTCGGGACACGAATTGCGTAGGGAGATCGTGGAGCGAGGACAGGACCTGAAGGAGCGTGCCGACGAAGCACGCCAGAGAGCGGAGGAGATCATCGCCGAGGCTCGAGAGCGCAGCGATGAGATCGTCGCTGAGGCGCGCCAGCGGGCGGAGGAGATTCTCGCCGAAGCCCAACGGAAAGCGGAGCCGATCCTGGAGGAAGCCCGCACAAAGGCGGAGCCGATCCTGAAGGAGGCGGAACAGCGGGCGGAGGAGATCGTCGCCGAGGCACGCAGGCAGGCGGAGGAGATCATCGCCGAGGCGCGCCGCAAAGCCGGCTCCGAGCCAGAGGAATCCTCCGAGTCGGAAGGGGAAGAGGACGCCGAGAGCTGACCAGCGTCCTCCAATACCCGAGTCACCGAAAACGGGCGGGCCCATGGGGTCCGCCCGTTCGTTTTCCGACGTGAGCGCCGACGTTGCTATGCCCCCTCCCCCACCAACCGGCATATGGCTTCCGGCAACCGGGACAGCAGATCCCCCGCGACCATGCCCGTCTCGCCCAGATCCCGACGCGCCAGCTCGCCCGCCAGGCCGTGCAGATATCCTCCCAGGACCGCCGCATCAAAGGGGGTGAGGCCCTGCGCCAGCAGCCCGACGATGGCGCCGGCCAGCACGTCCCCCGTGCCGCCGGTCGCCAACCCCGGGTTCGCAAAGGGGAGGATCCTTACCTGCCCCTCCGGCGCAGCAACGATGGTATACGCCCCTTTCAATAGGACCACCTGCCCCCACTCCCGGGCACAAGAACGGGCGACCCCCAGCCGATCCGCGTTCACCTCCCGAGTGCCCGTCCGGCAGAGGCGGGCCATCTCCCCCGGATGCGGCGTGAGGACGCAGTTGGGGGGCAGGCTATCCGCCCAATGCTCCAGCTTCGCCAAGGCGTTTAGCGCGTCGGCGTCCACGACGGTGGGCGGCAACGCCGGCCGGCCACCCGTCTCCTCTTCCTCCTCATGGGGCAGGAAGCCGAGGTGGCCACGGCCTCGCCGCACCGCCCGGCCGCCCAACAGGAACTCCTGGACGAACGTGACCGTCTCCTTCTCCTGGCTAAGCCCCGGCCCGATGAGGAGCGACCGATAGCCGTCGATCTGCTCATCCAGTACCCGGCAGGCATCCGGAGCGATCACGCCCATATCCTGGGGCAGCACCAACCAGGTGGTCTCGTGCAGAGCGGACGCCAGAACCGGATGCAGGGAGCGGGGGACGGCCATGGTCACCAGACCCGCCCCCACCCGGGTGGCCGCCGCGCCCGCCAGATACGCCGCCCCGACATAGTTCACCGACCCGGCCACCACCAACGCCCGACCAAACGTACCCTTGTGCGCGTTGAGCGGCCGCTCCGGGAACAGCGCACGCATCGCCTCGGGCGTCGCCAGCTCCACCTGCACATCATCCGCCAGCTCCGGCGGCGTGCCGATATCGGCCACCAGCAAGCGCCCCAGAGCGCCCGCCCCCGGGAACAGGAAGTGGCCTACCTTAGGATACGCGAAGGTCACCGTAACATCGGCGGCAAGGGCGGTCGGATCCAGCTCGCCGGTGTCGCAATTCAGGCCGCTGGGACAATCCACCGCCACGATCTCCGGCTGCGGCGGCGAGGACGCCGCCTCCCCCCCAGCCGCAGGCGGGATGGCAAGGGCGGGAACGATGGACATCTCTTCCTCCGAGGCGGCCCTTCCGGACTGCGCCCGTCGCCCATGCACGACCCGCTGGGCCAGCTCCAAGACCGATTTGATCGGATCACGCAGCGGCGCTGTGACCCCGGTGCCCAGCAAGGCGTCCACGATGACGCCGGCCTCGGAGAGCCAGGCCCGCAGCCGGGCGTGGTCGGCATCGTCCACCTCGTCCCGCACCTCAACGCCGGCCCGGATCGCCCGTTCCCGGTTCTCATCTCCATCGGGTTTCCGCTTCACGCAGTAAGCGCGCACGGAGTATCCCCACTGGGCCAGGTTCCGGGCGGCCACCAGGCCATCCCCGCCGTTGTTCCCCGGCCCGCACAACACCAGGATCGGGGCGGACCGGGACCACGTCGTCTCCTCCCGAACGGCCTCGGCCACCGCACGGCCGGCGTTCTCCATCATCTGCGCATAGGAGAGGCCCCTCGCATCGGCCTCCCGCTCAATCCGGCGCATCTCCTCCGTCGTGACGATCTTCATCATCCCACCCCTCAAGCTGCCAGCGTCATGAATTATGTCAACACGATATTCGCAAATGGGCCCAGCCGGGCTACGCCCGAGTATACCACCCACCGGCAGGGTAAGGAAATTCAGGGGACGAGCGCCAGGTGGTGCATCCCTCCTGCCCCCCAAATCAGGCCGGGAAAGGGCAGGTGCAAATTTGGACACGCCGCTGAGGGCAGTCTCCCTCATGGGTGTTGCCGGGGCAGGGACGATTCATGAATCGCCCCTGCCCACAGGTAGGTGGCGGCAGATCAATTCCCCGCCTGGGAAAAAGCCCACGGGAGGCGCCATTCATGTAGCGCTGCTCACAAAATGGTCTCCCGTGGGCTCACCAACATTAGACAGGGAGACCACCCCGCCGAGCAAGGGAGTGCTGGCGAAATCGCTCCCGTAGCGGTATAATGTGGTCGCATGCAGCCGCTTGCAAGCGCACATCAACGCCTGCCTCGGAGAACGTCATGATCCTGCTGATCCTCGTCATCATCTGGCTACTGCTATGGGGATTGACCCGCCGGCTGGAAGCCCTCGGGCATCTCCCCCTCGGCACCAGATGGGACGTGGCCGCAGCAGGATTCCTCGGGCTGGCGGTGGTCGGGTTCTTCTGGCGCATCGTCTCCGGGCAGGCCTATATGCCCGCCGACGGCGGCGATCTGGCCTCGTTCCTGTATCCCATGTACCACTTCGCCGCACGAACGCTGCGATCCGGTCATCTCCCCCTCTGGAACCCCCACCTCTACAGCGGCAGCCCTTTCGCCGCCGATCCGCAGAGCGGCTTCCTTTACCCCCTCCACCTGGTGGTTTTCCTCCTGGCCCCCCAAATCACCTACACGATCATGGAGGGGCTCAGCCTCTTCCACTTCTGGTGGATGGGATTGGGAACATACCTCTTCCTCCGGGAGCTGCCTCGAGGCCGACGGCTCAGCCGCTGGGCAGCGCTGGCCGGCGCCCTGGCCGTCACCTTCAGCGACCCCATGCTGGTGCACTTCGGGAATCTGAACCTGATCGCCGTGGGCAGCTGGCTACCGTGGACGCTATGGGCGTTCCGTCGAAGCGAGACTGAAAGGGGATGGCGCTGGGCCCTCGTCGCCGGGCTGCTCCTGGGCATCGGGACGCTGGCCGGACATCCCCAGATGACGCTGTTCATCGGACTGACGCTGGCGTTGGACACGGCGATCAGGCTGCTGCTGATGCCACGCTGGGATCCGCCGGCCGCCCTGCAAGCGGTCGGGCGGCTGGCGATCGTGGCGTTGGTCGGCGGGCTCATCGCCGCGCCGGTGTTGCTGCCCGCCTGGGAGCTCACCCGATACACAGCCCGTGCGAAGTGGGACTACACGCAAACCGTGGGGTTCTCCCTCAGCCCGGCGCAATTCATCGGGTGGGTCATGCCCGGCTTCTTCGGGCGCGGCCCCCAATTCCATTGGGGGCCGTGGGATCGAGTCGAGATCGGGTATCTGGGCATCCTGCCGCTGGTGCTGGCCGCCCTGGCCGTTGAGGCGCGGCGCGACCGCATCACGTGGCGGCTCCTGGGGCTGGCCATCGGATCGTTCGTGATCGCCCTGGGCATCTACGCGCTGCCCCACGGCTGGCTGACCTGGGTCGTGCCCGGCTTCGCACAGCTCAGGGCCCCTGCGCGCATGCTACTGGTCACGGACCTGGCACTGGCCGGGCTGGCGGCGCTGGGGATAGACACCTTGCTACGCGAAGGAAACAAGGTCCGAGAGCGGATGCGCTGGACATGGCGGGGAACCTGGGCGCTGGCCGGCGGGCTTGGGCTGTTCGCGCTGGGCCTTTACCTGGCGCTCATCACGAAGCAGGACGCCGACCCCGGTGTCGTCCTTCACATCGCCGTAGCCCTCATCTCGGCCATGCTCAGCCTGGGATTCGCCATCGCCTCCGGGATATGGCTGGCCGCCTGGCGCCCCCGCATCGCCAGGCGCACCACATTGGCCTGGATCGCCCTGGCGATCATCCTGCTGGACCTGGGCAGCGGCGCCTACAACGACCTCAGCGGACAGGAGCCCACCCGAGGGTTCGACCACCCCGCCCTGGTGGCGTTCCTGCGCTCCCAACCCGGCCCAACCCGGATCGACGCTCGCACGGGGATCCTGGACCTGTGGCAACCCAGCGCAGCGCTGGTGCACGGCCTGGACGACGTATGGGGCACCGTGAACCCGCTGATGCTGACAGATTACCAGCGATACTGGGAGAACATGGGCGGCCGCTCCAGCCGTCTGTACGACTTACTGAACGCCGGGTACGTGATCGCCCGCAAGGACGTCGTCCTGGACTGGGAGAAGTTTGAGCTCGCCTTCGACGGCGATCCGGCGCTGAACGTGTATCGCAATCGGTCGCCGCTGCCACGCGCCTGGGTGGTGTACCAGGCCGCCGCCGTCCCGGATCATGAGCAAGCCTGGCAGGCCATTCACGCCCCCACCTTCGACCCCACGCGAGAGGTGATCGTGGAGGGAGGCAGCTCGTTGTCGTCCCCCGGAGGGGACATGACAGCAGCCACGTGGAGCCCGGAGGGCCCCAACCGGGTGCGCATCACGGCGGATCTGGCGGCGCCGGGCTACCTGGTGATCAGCCAGACCTGGTACCCGGGATGGCAGGCCCGGCTGGAGACGGGCGAGCGGGTGCCGGTGTTGCGGGCCAACTACATCTTCCAGGCGATCCCGTTGCCCGCCGGGCGGCACGAGGTGACGCTCACGTACCGGCCCCGGCTCTGGTGGGTGGGAGTAGGCCTGGGGTTGCTCACGTGGATAGGCGCCCTGGGCACGCTATGGGCCACACGAAACCAAGGGCGATGAGGGATCCCTCGCCTGACAGCCGACGACCCGCAAGCCCTGCGGAGGGCTCGCCCCTTTCGTCATCGCCTCGTTTTGGTCCCCCTCACAGATTATGGTACAATGATGTTGCTTATTGTAAGCAGTCTGAATTTCCCCCATTCGATCGTCGGGTGGGGCCCCGTCGGGATTGGTCGCTCCCGGCGGAGGAAAAGAATTGAGCGACCCATTGGCCGGCCTTGATGCGACCACGGCCGGCGTATTGGTATCCTAAAGCATATTGAGGAGTATTGGGTATTTCGTGAGTAAGAGTAGCAATAGACATCGCAAGGGAAGACGTACCTGGCGGCGGATGGACCTACATCTGCATTCTCCAGCCTCCGCCGATTGGGCCGAGCCCGACGTCACATTTCTTGATTGGCTGTACAAAGCCGAGATGCGAGGGCTCGACATCGTTGCCATCACCGACCATAACACCGTAGCAGGCGTCGCCCGGCTGCGTGAGGAGATCAAGCGGCTGACCTGGCTGGAACAACAGAAGCGGCTACGTCCACAGGAGAGAAGGGCGCTGGACGAATATCGCCGCCTGGGCGACAAACTGCTGATCCTGCCGGGATTTGAGTTCACAGCCACCTTTGGGTTCCACATCCTGGGTATCTTTCCCCCGGAAACCCCGGTCCGTGAGCTAGAGTATCTCCTACTGAAGCTCAACGTCCCGCCTGACAAGCTGGACGAGGGCTCCACAGAGGTGGGGCCCACGACGGACGTGCTGACCGCCTATCGGCTGATCCACGAGGCCGGCGGGCTGGTGATCGCGGCCCATGCCAATTCGGCAAATGGAGTGGCCATGCGAGACTTCCCATTCGGCGGCCAGACCAAGATCGCCTACACGCAAGACCCACACCTGCACGCGCTGGAGGTGACGGACCTGGAGAGCCGCAGCCGGCGGGCCACCGCCCGCTTCTTCGACGGCTCCAAGCCCGAATATCCCAGGCGCATGCATTGCATCCAGGGCTCCGATGCCCACCGGCTGAATCGGGACCTCAAGGACAGACACCAGCTGGGGATCGGCGATCGCGTCACCGAGATCCTGCTGCCCGAGGTCAGCTTCAAGGCCATCAAGGCGGTCTTTGAGGGCAACGATTTCGCCCGGACCCGGCCCTATCGCCCCACCCGGGAGCCCTACGACCACGTCCTGGCCGCCCGTGAGCAGGGGCCGAACATCGTCCAGTCGTTCCACGAGAACCTGACCCGCAAGGGCGGTCGGCTGCACGCCGTGCTGGCCGATGTTGTGGCCTTTGCCAACGCCCAGGGCGGCACCATCTACATCGGCGTCAGCGGGACGCGCAAGGGGCTGCCCTCCGGGGTGGACAAGCCGGAGGAGGCCATCACCCTGCTCAAGCAGGAGATCCAGCGCAAGGTCACCCCGCCGCTGGACGTGACGGTGGACGTCATGGAGAGCCAGGGGCGCCCGGTCGTGCGGGTCGTCGTGCCCGAGGGCCAGGACAAGCCCTATTGCCTGGATCAGACGCACATCTACATCCGGCAGGAGAGCGAGACCAGCCTGGCGGTGCGTGACGAGATCATCGAGCTGGTGAAGCAGGCTCTACCCAAGCCGGAAATGCCCTCCGCCGCCAAGCCCGAGAAGCAAACCCAACAGGCGGAGCCTCCCGCCCGGACGGACCGCATGGAGCCCCCCAAGGTCGGTGTGCAGATCCTGGACACCGTGGAGCGGAAGGGGGTCCTCTACCACACGCTGAAGGACCTCCGCAACAACCAGGTCGTCCAAAATGTCACGCGAGCCTCGGCGCGGAAGCTGTGGAACTACGCCATCAGCCAGCACGAGTCCAACTCGCTCAACCCGCAGGACATCACCTGGCGGGGCAACATCGGGCTGTGGCGCCAGCAGAAGCGAGCGGGCAAGATTCGCTACGACCTGGTGCAACGCATGCCCGATGGCTCGATTGAGGTGTACTACGGGGTCACCGAGGAGGGCATGGAGGGACCCTGGCGTCAGTTCCTGCCCGAGGAAGAGAGCGACTGATATCCGGATGGGTCAAAGCTGCGAGGGCACCACGTAGAGGACGATCACCACGGCTGCCCCCCACAGGAGCACGGAGAGCAAAAAGGGGATATCCCGCAGGATGAGCTCGTCCGGCGCGCCGCCCAGGCCACGCACGTGGATCAGATACAGGTACCGGAACATCCCGTACAACACGAAGGGAACGGTCAGCATCATCAGATGATTGGGCGGCAGGTTGGGGGCGGAAAAGGTATACAGCGAATAGGCGATAATGGTGGTGCTGGTCACCAGCGAGATGAGCTGATCCAGGAAGGGCACCGTGTAGTGGTCCAGGATGGCACGATGCGCGCCGGCGTTCTCCGCCAACAAGGTGATCTCATGGCGTCGCTTGCCCAGAGCCACGAAGAGCGCCAACAGCGTCGTGCAGACATAGAGCCAGGGCGAGAAGCGAGCGACCTGCACGACCACGACGCCGGCCACCACCCGCAGGACGAAGCCCGCCGCGACGCTCATCACATCGATGATGACGATGTGCTTGAGATAGAATGAGTACGCCAGGTTCAGCAACAGGTAGGAGAGGACCACCCACCCCAGCGCCATCCTCGTCGCGAACGCACCGCTCAGCCCGATGACCGCTAATACCACGGCCCCGACGACCGCGACGCGGGGGGAAAGCTCACCGGATGCCAGGGGGCGACGCCGCTTGTCCGGGTGCGCCCGATCCTTTTCGATATCGGCCAGGTCGTTGATAATATAGACGGCGCTGCTGAGCAGGCAGAACCAGACGAAGGCCGCCAGAGTGTGCAGGAGCGCTGGCACCTGCGTCAGCTTGCCGTCAAAGATCAGCGCGGCAAAGACGAAGGCGTTCTTCGTCCATTGCCGCGGCCGCATGGTCTTCAACAACGCTCGAGCCAAATCGATCGTTCTCCCTTCCCGAACCCATCAGACAGCCGGACGTGGCGGGGCGATGGGCACCCTGCTGGCGCATGTGTCCCAGGCACGGCACCCCCATCGAAAAGGATGCACCTCTCACCCGTGCCCTTCCGCCTGGCCCCCGGAAATTTCAGGAGCGAATTCTACGCTACACTCGCGTGATCGTCAACTTCCAGGCGCGTGAAAAGGCGGGGTGCCACCTGGCCAGCGGCCTTGATGATGGCGGGCTAGAGCGTTGCCCTGCATGTCGACGGCCCGTCTGGGCCACCCCAGGGATGCAACCGCACGGCAAAAGACGAGAGGAGATGACAGACCGACGCAAGATACGGCTGGACGTGGAAATGGTCCGGCGTGGGCTGGCGGAGAGCCGCACCCAGGCCCAGGCGCTGATCATGAGCGGGCATGTGCGTGTGGATGGACAACGGGCGGACAAGCCCGGGCGACACATCACACCCGACGTCCAAATCGAGGTGACGGAGCCGCTGCCCTACGTCAGCCGGGGTGGGATCAAACTGGCCGCGGCGCTGGACGCGTTCCACATCGTCCCCAAGGGATGGGTATGCGCGGACGTGGGGGCCTCCACAGGCGGGTTCACCGATTGCCTGCTCCAGCGCGGCGCCGCCCGCGTCTACGCCATCGATGTCGGCTATGGCCAGCTGGCGTGGTCCCTGCGCAACGATCCCAGGGTGGTCGTCCTGGAGCGCACCAACGCCCGCTATCTGAGCGCCCTCCCCGACGACGCCCAGGTCGACCTGGCGACCATCGACGTTTCCTTCATCTCACTGCGCCTGATCCTGCCCGTCGTGAAGGGGTGGCTCAAGCCCTCTGGACGGATCATCGCCCTGATCAAACCCCAATTTGAAGCGGGGCGTGATCAGGTCCAGCGCGGCGGCGTCGTCAAAGACCCCGAGGTGCACCGACAGGTGCTCCTGGGCATTCTGACCTTCGCCGAGGAGCAGGGCCTGAGCCTGCACGGGCTGACCCCATCCCCCCTCCTTGGGCCCGCCGGGAACATCGAATTCCTGGCCTATCTGCGCAAGGATGCGCCGCCCTCGCAGGAGATCGAGAGCGCTGTCCAGCACTGTCTGGAGATGGCTCCACACAGTGAAAGCAGCAGGAAAGAGGTAGGTGTCGAATGATGCGCTCCCGCCGTAATCGACTCATCCTCGTAACCGCGATTCTGCTCCTGGTGGCCTGGACCGTTTGGGCAGCACGCGGAGGCCTTTACCCCTATCTCATCGCCCTCCTGATCGGCTATGTCGTGCATCCCGTCGTCAACTTCCTCGACGAGCACATGCCCGCGCCTCTGCAACGCGTTCGGGCCTCCAGACCGCTGGCTATCATCATCGTCTACCTGCTCATCATCGGTATCATGGTCACCATCATGGCCTTCCTCGTCCCGTTGATCCTCCGACAGCTCCAGGATCTGCTCACCGCCCTGCCCGATCGGCTGGAAAGCGCCCGGGCACGCATGAATCTGGGGCTGACGGACTGGTATCTGAACGCGTGGGAATACGTCGGCGGGCTGGCGGAGCAATATTTCGGCATTCGGCTGGAGGAGGTGGCCCAGGGCAACCTGCGCCCCCAAGTAGAGCAATGGATCCTTTCCTGGATCCAACAGATGGCCGCATTGGTGGTCACCGGCGTACAGCAGGGGATCACCCGCTCCCTGTCCGTCATCACGAACACGGTCAGCTTCGTGCTGGGCGTCCTGATCCTGCCCTTCTGGCTGTTCTACATCCTCAACGACCAGGCCCGGGTGCTCTCCGGGATCATGCGGCTTATCCCGGAGCGTTATCGGCTGGACGCTCACTTCCTGGGGAGGGCCGCAGACGGGGTCCTCAGCGCCTACATCCGTGGCCAGCTCCTGCTCTGCCTGTTCATCTTCGTCATCGACACGATCGGACTGGCCATCGTGGGCGTGAACTACCCGCTGCTCCTGGGGCTGATCGCCGGCGTGCTGGAGATCTTCCCCTTCATCGGCCCCATCCTGGGCGCCATCCCGGCACTCCTGGTCGCGCTGCTGCAGTCGCCCAGCAAGATGTTGTGGACCCTGTTGCTCTTCGCGGGGGTGCAACAGATCGAGAACATCTTCCTGGTGCCCCGCATCCAGGGACAGAGCGTGCAGCTCCACCCCGCACTGATCATGCTGGTGCTGGTCATGGGAAACGAGCTGGCCGGGATCTGGGGGATGTTGCTGGCCGTGCCCCTGACGGCCATCGTGCGGGACGTTTTCAAGTATCTCTACCTGCGGATGTCCGAGGAGAACCTGGATCCGCCGGCCGCGTTCGCCCGTATCCAGCGCAGCGAGATCACCCTGGAGATATAAGGCAAGAAAAAAGGCGCCGAGGATATATGCCTCGGCGCCAAAACGATCCTATGCTGTGGCCCTAGATCAGTTCTCGCTTACAGGGCGGATCCCCAGATAGATGTGATCCCCCGTCAACGTCCGCAAGATCATCTCAGGCGTCCGCCACTGGATCACCTCGTGCATCTCTCGCGGCGACATGGGACGATTCCCGTTGACCAGCAACAGGCGAAAGGCGGCCGCCACCAAAGGGACCTGCGGGGTGATGAACTCCGCATGCTTGGCACAGCAACTCCGCAGACACTCCAGCAGAGCATCCGTCTGCTTCACCTCCGCCGTGTCTGGGTCCACCCAATCCACCTTCTCCGTCTCCCGATGGGTGGGAAACCGCTCCTTGCACTCGGGACAAAGTTGATCGCGCAGATACAGGCGGAAGTTCAGGCCGTTTCGCTCCCACCACTCCTGGTCAATGTAAAACTTCGTATCCACCGTGGGTTTCAACCAAATCATCGTCCCTCTCCCGCCTATTCCGTATTCAACGCGTAGTAGCCGCCACCCATCTCCCGATACGAACGATCCGACATCAGTGCGGCAAAGATCGGCCCGGGGGCGCAGCGACGAACCATGTTGATGGCGGAATACAGCGTCTTGGCGTGCACGGTCCCCTGAGGGCTGAGCTTGGCCAGCTCTGGGAACACCATCGCCAACAGGTCGGAGACGTCGGCGCCCTGCTCATCCAGCTGCACGCGCAGCGCCTCCAGTGCGTCCGGGTCCTTCTCCCCGACCAGGACGTGCTCGTCGTACTCACAAGCGATGGGCTGCTTCTCCATCTGGAAGGTCAGCCGACCATCCTCCACACTCGCCATCCGGGTCCACTCCCGACGCATACGCCGTGGGCGGAAGTCCACCGTGATCTCATTGGGGTCGGCGGTACGCTCCAGGGTGATGTACGCCCCCACCGGCAGCTTGTGCTGCTCGAACCAGGGCGCCAGCCCGCACACGTACCGGCCCTCATACACGATCCACCCCTGAAAACGCTGTCCCCAGCGCCCATCGATGAAGGTGATCACCCCCCGGCCGCGATCTCCCGGAGGGAAGAAGGATCGCGTGCGAGCGCTCAGCGGCAACGTGCCCGCCTTCCAATGCGGATACGTCAACACGACCGTCGTGCTGGGGATCATGCCCGCCGAGTCGGTGCTGATCCCACCCTCCGTCCACTCGTCGTCGAGCTCCCATTCGACCTGGAGGAGCTCCACGCTCAGGAAGGCACGGTTGTAACGGACGGGTGTGTAGACGAGCCACTTCGGCGTGCTCAACGCCTCGGGTGGCTCCAATCGCCGCAGGAACCACAGCTCGCCCTCTCGACCATGTACCAGATCGAACCGATCGTCCTGCTGCAGCGCCACATTCAGGGAGAACTCCTTGACCGGCTCCGGTATCTCCTCGGGCAAATCCAGCTCGGCCAGGATCTCCTGCACGCTCAAGGGCTGCCCCTTCACCTCGATCAACGCCTCGGCCAAGTTCAAGTGGCCCACATGGATCTCGGCCAGCAGCCCGTGTAGCATCCACTGATCATCGTAGCACACGAACTCCGAATCGGGCCGCTGCAACGCCTCTACCAACAGCTCTCGCACCCGATCACCGTAGGCCTGATACAGTTCGTCGGGCGAGATCAGATGGGCCGCCTCCCACAGATCGGCCCCGTTATCGTCCGCCCGGTTCAATTTGTGGGGCGTCTTCAGATTGGCCGCAAATTCCCGAGGCTCTTCCTCGTTCTCAAATTGCACGGCGATGACATCGAATTCGCCATGCTCCGGGTTCCGCCCCGGCCGCACCGAGACGACCGTGCCCAGGCGATAGTCGAACACGGGGAAGACCAACTGCTGGCCGACCTCATAGCGTTCGCGTGGCTGATAGACCACGCCACGCGACAACTCCGCCCGCATCCGCTCTTCCTCGAGCTGGCAACGACGGCGGATCACCTCCAGCACCATCTCTTCGGTAGAGATCGGGCTGTTGCGCTCCAGAATCAGATTGTACAGGTGCTCGAGGTCTTCCTCCGTCACCTCGAATTCCTGCTCCCAATACTCCGGCGTCTGCGTCTTCCGCTGTAACACGCTCTTGACCCTCCACGGCAAAGCCACACAAGCTATGGTCGCCCCCCTCGAGGACGACCGGACACGCGCAAAGTCATTTTATTCCCAAAAAGCAATTATACCAGTAGGCATAAGGAACGCCAAATTGCATGAGCGATCAGGGGGATCTCCCCGTCCCAACGGCCTCACACCGTCTGGTGCTGGGTCAGCATGACCCCGCCAAGGACGAGGGCAGCCCCCAACGCCGTCATCCAGGTGAATGGCTCGCCGAGGAACACCACGGCCAGGAAGGTGGAGATAATGGGGATCAGGAAGAGGTAAGTGCCCGCCCGGGACGCGTCGCTCTGCTCCAACACCTTCCACCACCATAAATTCGCCAGGGCGCTACTGCCGAATCCCAGGACCCAGAGGGCTCCCTGCGCTCGCACGGAGATGGGCCATGTCCACCCCTCCCACATCGCCAATGGGAGCAGGAACACAGCCCCGAACAGGGCGGCCAACCCCGTCACGACGGCGGGTGAGTACTGGGCCACCACCCGCTTTCCGTAGACGGAGTACACCGCGGCACATAACGCCGCCAGCACCGTCAGGCCATCGCCCAGCCAGGATCGTCCCCCAAGGGCCAAACGCCCTCCCTGAAGGCTGACCAGGGACACGCCAACGAAGGAGACGACGATGCCGAGGACGGCATGTCGCTCCAGGCGCTCTCCCAGCCACCACACCCCCAGGATCGCGATGAAGATGGAGGTCACGTTGATGACCAATCCCACATTCACCGCCGTGGAGAACCGGAGGCCGAAATTCTGCAACACGTAAAACAGACAGATGCCGACCAGCCCCAGCCAGGCGAACGCCCGCCAGCGTTCGTGCAACGCCCTCCGCACCTCGGAGGTATATCCCATCAGGGGCAGATAGAGGGCGAAGACGAGGACGGCCAGAGACCATCGGCCGAAGGCGACGGCGAAGGGGCCCAACTCCTCCAACGCCACCTTGGTCAGCACGAAGCTCGCCCCCCACAAGGTGCACACCAGCAGGGCCAGCGCGTACACACGGAACCGAGGCCAGGACATCACGCGGGCGATCATGGGCCTGCCTGCCATCACGCGACCTCGGGGATGTCCTTCATGCTCAACGACAGGACCTGCGAGACCCCATCGGCCCCCATGGAGATCCCGTAGATCGTGTCCGCCACCTCGACCGTCCCCCGATTGTGCGTGATGACGATGAACTGCGTGCGATCGGACAGCGCCTTGAGCGTCTCCCGGAAGCGATGAATGTTGGCCTCGTCCAGGGCCGCATCCACCTCATCCAGGATACAGAAGGGAGGCGGGTTCACCTCCAGCAGCGCGAAGATCAATGCCGCAGCGGTCAGCGCACGCTCGCCACCGGACAGGAGCGCCAGGGACTGTGCCCGCTTCCCCGGAAGCCGGGCGATGATCTCAACCCCCGTCTCGTTGACGTTGTCCGGATCGGTAAGCTCCAGCCGGGCCGTGCCTCCGCCGAACAGCCGGGTGAAATGCTCGCGGAACCGCTTCGCCACCTGCTCAAAAGTCTGCCGGAAGTCGCGTTCCATGAGCTCATCCAGCTCGGCGATCGCCTGCTCCAGCGTCGCCACCGCCTCCTTGAGGTCGGCCAACTGCGTCGAGAGGAACGCATGGCGTTCCAACATCTCCTCGTACTCCGCCGGGGCGTTGGGGTTCACGTTCCCCAACCGGCTGAGCTGCGTGCGCAACCGCCGGATATCCCGCTCCAACCCCTCCGGCAGCGCGGAGACCGCCGGCAGGGATTCCACCAGCGGATGTAGCGGCAGGGGCGGCTGATCCACAGCGCCCGCGCCGGGCTCCAACTCCACAAGCTCGATCTCCCGCCGCAACCGCTCCACCTCATCCCGGGCCCTCTCCAGGGCCAGTTGCACTCGGTGGTGGTGATCCTCATCCTGACGCACCAGCCGGCGAAGGAGCGCCTCACGCTCCTCCTCGCTCGCCTGTTCGGCCGCCAGCCGATCCGCCTCCGCCTGAGCGGGCTCGATCTGCCCCGCCAGCCGATCGATCTCGGCCTGCAACGCCGCCACCGAGCGCTCCAGACCCTCCACCTCGGCGGCGAGCTGCTGACGTTCGGCCATCAGGTCGGCCAGGCGCTGCTCCCGTGCACGCCATTCGGCCTCGACCTGCGCCAACGCCTCACGGGCGCTCCGCAACAGCGCCTCCTGGGAGCGCAATTCGGCCTCCGCCGTCGCAGCCGCCGCCTGGGCCGCCGCCGCCCGAGCGGCCACCTCGCTATCCGCCAACGCCTGCAGGGATGCCTCCGCCTCCGCCAGCGCCTGCGCCCGAACGGCCCGATCCGCCTCCAGGTCGGTCAGGGCTTTGCGGAGCTGCGCCATCCGCTGCCCAGACCGATCGATCTCCTGCTCCGCCTGGGCGGACAATGACCGATACCACTCTAACGACTGACGCGCCCGATCCAGCGCGCGCTGTTGCTCCTGCAACTGGCGCTGCAGCGCCGCCCGTTCATCCGAGATCGCCCCGATGGCCCGCTCGAGGGAACGGACGTCGGCCTCCGCCTGCTGATACGCCTCCTGCCAGCGCTCGACGCGCCGCTGAGCCTCCGCAACCGCCTGCTCCGCCTTCTTAATCTGCTGGGGCAGCGTCTGACGTTCGCGCTCTCGGGCCAGCATCCCGCCGTCGCGTCGCTCCGTCCGACTCCCGCCGGTCACGCTGCCACCCGGCCGGACGAGATCCCCCTCCAGGGTGACCACCTGCGCTCCCGTTTCCAGGCGGGCGAACACCCGCCTGGCGGCCGGGAGATCCTCCACGACGATGATGCGGCCCAACAACAGCCGTACCACGGCATCCAGGCGGGGATCGGCCGACACCAGCTCCGCTGCCACGCCCAGCACACCCGGCATGCGCGGCGCCCGAACCGGACGCGACGGCCGCAAGTTGTCCAGCGGCAGAAATGTCGCGCGCCCTCCCCGCACCCGCTTCAGATAAGCGATCGCCGCCTCGGCGTCATCCCAGCGCTCGACCACCACATCCTGAAGACGCCCTCCCAGGGCCGTCTCGATCGCCACCTCCAGCTCGGAGGGCACGTGCAGCAGTTCGGCCACCGTGCCTACGACGCCGGACAGCTCCCGACGGGAGCCTCGTGCGGCCTGAAGCACGCGACGCACGCCGGCGTACAGCCCGGCCCCCTCCTCATGCAGCCGGTCCAACAGGTCCAAACGCGTCCGAAGCTGATCCAGACGGCGCCGGGCGTCCGCCAGGGCAACGGAGGCCTGCTGCTCCTCACGTCTCGCCCGGTCTGCCGCGTCCCGGGCGGCCTCCAGCGCCTCACGCCGCTCCGACAGCCGCCGGGCACACTCCGCCAACGCAGCCTCGGAGGCCTTCACGTCCTCTTCCAGGCGAGCAGCCTCCTCCTCGGCCCGGGCCAGCTTCCCGGCCAGCTCCGCACGCTCCTGAGCAGCGCTCCGGTCCCGTTCCTCTAACTCGGCGATGCGGCGACGCGTCTCCTCAATGGCGGCATCCACCCGCACCAGGGCGGCCTGGGCCCGCTCTAGCTCCTGACGTCGGAGGCGACGTTCCTGCTCCTCGGCCTCCGCCATCCGCCGGGCCTCCTCGGCTGCCCGTGCCGCCTCCTCCGCCTTCGCCCGCGCTTGCAGCACGGCCTCCTGCGCCGCCTGAACCTGCTGGGATCGCGCCTCCATGCGCTGACGCAGCCCCTCCACTTCCCGCGTCAGCTCCTCCGCCCGCAACCCCAGCAGACGGTACCGCTCGCCGCTCACGGCCAGTCGACGCTGCACTTGCTCGGCCTGGCGATGCAGTGCGCTGCTCTCCTGATGCCAATTCCCCAATCGGTCACGCAGCTCCGTCTGCCGCCGACGCAGCTCCACGATGTGCGCCTCGACCGCCGAGAGGGCCTTCTGGCGTTCGGCTAGGGACGCAGCGGCCCGCTCCGCCTCCTCCTGGGCCTCCTCAAGCCGCCGCACCGCCCGGTGCCACTGATAGCCGTACCAAACCCGCAGCGCCGCCTCCAGGTCGGCGGACACCTGGCGCCACTCCGCGGCGCGCTGCGCCTGCCGCTCTAGCGATCGCAGCCGTGGCGCCATCTCGTTCAGGATGTCCTGCACCCGGACGAGGTTCGCCTGCGTCTCCTCCAGGCGACGCAACGCCTCATCCCGCTTGGCCTGATGCACCGCGATGCCGGCCGCCTCCTCGAACAGCGAACGGCGCTCCTCCGGCCGCAACGCCAGCGCCTGATCGACCAACCCCTGGCCGACCACGGTGTACGTGCGCCGGGCCAGCCCGGAGTCGCCCAGCAGGTCCTGGATGTCCCGAAGGCGGACCCGGCTATCGTTCAGCCGATACTCGTTCTCCCCCGACCGATAGGCGCGCCGGGTGATAGAGACCTCGGAGAAGTCCACCGGCAGCCAGCCATCGGCGTTGTCCAAAACCAGCGTGACCTGGGCCATCCCCAGACGCGCCCTCTGCCGGGTCCCGGCGAAGATCATGTCCTCCGTCCGGCGAGCGCGCAGCAGCCGATACGACTGCTCGCCCAGCACCCAGCGCACCGCGTCGGCCAGATTGGATTTCCCGCTCCCATTCGGCCCCACGATCGCCGTGATGCCGGAATCGAAGACGAACTCCGTGCGCGAGGCGAAGGTTTTGAAGCCCTGCAGCGTCAGTCGTTTAAGCCGCATATGCGCCCACACATCGACCCGGAATACCCACCTGATCTCTCCACGCAAAGCGCATTTTCAAACCAGCGAAGAGTATACACCGGCTAGATTGCGCCTGTCAACATGAAAATCCTATAATGTTAGTACAGCGATACCTCACACGGAAACGGCTCCCAGCCCGGGGAACCAGGCTTGGGAGCCGAACGGAAGCACGCCGCAAGGGACGGCGATCCCGTCCCCGCTCACTCCTGCGCCAATGCCATCAACGCCCCATAGCGCAGCCCGCGGGAGCTGATCACCATCTGTTCGACCTCCAGCACCTCCATCAGCGTGGCGAAGATGGCGGCGCCGGCCACGATGACATCCGCACGGGCGGACGGCAACCCCGGCACCCGGCGTCGCTCCGCCCGAGGCATGCGCGCCAGCTGATCCAACAGGGTGTTCACGCGCGGCGCGGAGAGCACATACCCGTGGACCTCGCCCACCGAGCCACCCGTCTCCACCAAGTCGATGGCCGCCAGCGTGCGGGCCGTGCCCCCCGTCGCGACGACGGTGCGTCCCTCCACCGAGGCCGGGTTAAGCACCGCCGAGAGCACATCACGCACGAAGGAGCGCAGCTGGGCAAGCTCCTCCTCCGAAACCGGGTCGGAGGCCAGGAAACGCTCGGTCAGCCGGGCGCCGCCCAGGTCCAGGCCCAAACGGGCGTCGATCCCCTCCGGGCCGCCCAGCACCACCTCCATGCTCCCGCCGCCGACGTCTACGGCCATAAGCTGGCGCCCCGCCAGCATCTCATCCTCGACAATGCCCCGGAACGTCAGCTCGGCCTCCTGATCTCCGGTGAGCGAGCGCACCTCCACGCCCGTCATCTCCTGGACGCGAGCGACGAACTCAGCTCCGTTCTCCGCCGCACGCACGGCGCTGCTGGTAAAGGCCACCAGGCGCTCGATCCCATCTCGGGAGGACTCCAAAGCGAACTCCGAGATCGCGGCCAGAGTGCGCTCGATGGCCGCCGGGGCCAGTCGGCCGGACTGCCCTACCCCCTCTCCCAACAGGGTAATGCGCTCCTCGTCCTTGATCACCTGCTCGATCCGGCCATCCCGGAGCGCGGCCGCCAAAAGCTGCACGGAGTTGGTGCCGATGTCGATCACGGCCAGCCGCCGGGGCGGGGCTTCGACCATCATCTGCCGGGCCAGCACGGCCGCTCCCAACACCACGGCATCGTCGCCCAGCTGGGCGCGCACGATCTTGACCCCCTCCATGGCGTTGGGCATAGCGTACTTCTGCGCCACCTTGCGCACACGATCCAACCACTTATCGTCCAGAGCCTCGATCACGCCGCCGCCCAGGATGATCACCTCCGGCCCCAGCAGGTTGACGATATTGGCCACGCCGATGCCCAGGCTCTTCATCGCCCGCTTCAACACGGAGATGGTCAGCTTGTCCCCGCGAGCCACCGCCTTCGCCAGCACGCCGCTGGTGATGCGGCTCAGGTCGCCCTTGGCGAGGTCGGGCAATATGCTCTTCTCCCCGCTTTCAATGGCCTCCCTCAGATCACGGACGATAGCCGTGCGGCTGGCCAGGGCCTCCAGACAGCCACGGCGCCCGCAGCCACAGCGGGGGCCGCCGATCCGGATCACCATATGTCCCACCTCGCCCGCGCTGCCATTGCGACCGCGATGCAGGTGTCCATTGATGATGATCCCGCCGCCGATGCCGGTGCCGACGAAGATGCCCACCACATCCCGGGCGCCGCGGCCCGCCCCCAACGCGTGCTCTGCCAACGTGCCCATGTTCACATCGTTCTCCAGGTACACGGCAAGCCGTTGCCGCAAGGCAGCGGCCAGCGGCACATCCCGCCAACGCAGATTCGGGGCGAAGCGCACCACGCCCGCCTCGGCATCCAAAACGCCCGGCGCGGCGATCCCCACAGCGCCGATGTCCTGCAAGGTCAGCCCGGCCTCCTTCACAGCCGTCCGGGCCGCATCGGCGATACGAGCGATGACCGCCTCCGCCTGGCGATGCGCCTGGGTGCGCACCTTGGCTCGGGAGAGGATCTTCCCCTCCGCATCCACCACAGCCGCCAGGATCTTGGTCCCGCCCAGGTCCACCCCGACCACGTGGCGGGCCTCCGAACTCGATCGATTTGCTGTCACACTCCCCTCCTGCCCCCGAAAGCGCAGAGAAGCATCCCCGGATCTCCTATTCCCATGACGCCGCCTGCTCCGCCAGGGCATCCACCAGCGCCTCGAACCGCTTCAGATCACGTCGGCGCCCCTTCTCCGGCTTCACCCGCAGGCTACGGATCGCCTCCAGCATCGCGGTCAACGCCTCCACCCGAGCCTCCTTATCCAGATCCTCGCTCATCAGATCGGGTGAGGAGACCGCCTCCTGGACCTGCGTGATCCGTCCCTCCAGTCGCATCCGAAACATGGCTACGGACTCTCGCAGATCCGCCCGCACTTTGTCCAACTCGGCCACGAGTTCCCGGCGCAGCCGCTCCTCGTCCACCGAACGAGAGGACGAACCGCTCGCAACACGCTTTCTCGCCATGACACTACGCCTCTCCTAGCAGGGCCAATACCCGCGTCTGAAGATCCCGGGAGATAGCTCGAATGGACCGATTGCCGTTGATCACCTCGAAGCCATAGCGCTCCTGCAGCCGCCGGAACGCGACCCGCAACATCCGTTGATACTTGATGAAGGACTCGAAGATGTCACGGGACAGCCCGAGGTCCATCCCCGCCTCCCAATAGTCCAGCGTACCCGCCTTCTGGAAGTTCCGCTCCACCAGATTGCGAGGGCTCACCTGAAGGAAGAAGACGGCATCCGGCACCAGGGCGATGCCGTACACCCCCTCCAGCCATTGCATATCCGCCCCCCGTACCAGGTCACGCGCCATCAGCGTGTAGATGTATCGGTCGGCCAGCACGATGAAGCCGGCCTTGAGGGCCGGGATGATGCGATTTTCCAACTGGTCGGCGAAGTCGGTGGCATAGAAGAGGCTACGCGTGGTCGGGCTGAGCACATTCCCCTGCTTCGCCTCCTCCAGCTCTCGGCTGATCAGCGTTGACCGGCTGAGCCCGACGTTGTTCACCACCGCGTGGCCGCGTCGCTCCAACACCTCGGTCAGCAACGCGATCTGCGTGGAACGCCCGCTGCCATCCGCCCCTTCGATCACGATCAACTTCCCGATCAAGCTCTCCGGCGTGACGCCGGGGATCCCCTCACCGTAAAACGCGTTCATCGTCATCGGCGCGTCCTCCACCGGAAGCGGGCCAAATCGATCTTCTCCTCCACCACCTGCCGCACTTCCTCCTGCTGTTCCTCGATGGGCCGGGCCGCATCGATCACCGTGAAGTCGAACTTCTCCACCATGCTCAGGTACTGTGCCTGCACCCGGTCCTGGAAGAGCTTAAAGCTCTCCACCGGATCCGGGGAAAGCCCCAGGTCCATACCCGCCTCGTGATATTTCAGCTTCGTGCGACTGCTCAGGATGCGGTGCACGGCCACATCCAGCGGCACATGGAAGAAGAAGGTGATATCCGGCTGCAAGGCGAAGCTGTACAGGTTCTGCACCCATGTCGGGGAACACCCCCGCGCCACATCCCGAGCCATGGCGGTGTAAATATATCGATCGGCCAGAACGATGAACCCCGCCTTCAGCAACGGCAGGATCTGGCGTTCGTATCGATCGGCGAAGTCGGTGCTGTGGATGAGGGAAAACGTGATGGGGGTCAGCAATTGCTTCTTCTTACCACGTCGCGTCGCACGACGCACCATCTGCGAGGAGTTCCACTCGGTGAAGAACACCTTCAACCCTTGCAGTTCCAGCCAACGCCGCAACAGATAGATCTGCGTTGACTTCCCGCTGCCGTCCAGGCCCTCCACGGCGATCAGCCGGCCGGGCGGCCTAGCATCTCCCGTCACAACCATAACGTGCTCCTTGCGAAAAGTATCACCCGCTGGGACCTCCGGACCAGGGGGGAGCCATCCCGCACGTCGGGTCCCATCCTCGCCACGAGAGGGTGGCCATCCACCATCCCCCTCAGAGCGTGTCTGAAAACTTACCGTGCAGAAACAACGGCTTTTCTCAGACACGCCCTCAGGTTACCGTCATTATAGCAGATTTCAGGCAAAGTGACACAGCGGCGATGATTGCCAATGGAAAAAGCACTCCCCCGCCGAACCTCAGGCGGTGCAGATCGTGAGGACTACCCCTTGGTCCGGGCGGCGGGGAGGGCGAGGAGCCGGAGGCTTGCATAAACCCGCTGGATGAGGCACACTGAACACCACACCGGGCCTGCCTTTCCCGACGATCGCGTGGAGGTGCGACGATGAAGGTGACCTTCCTGGGCACAGGTGCAGCGGAGGGGATCCCCAGCTTCGGATGCGATTGCCCTCGATGCGAGGCAGCGCGCGAGCCGGGGGACAAGAACAGGCGGCGGCGCTCATCCCTGCTCGTGAGCGGGGCCGAGCACAAGCTGCTGGTGGACACGCCGCCGGAGATCAGCAACATGCTGGATCACGGGGACTTCTCGGACATCTCCGCCATCCTCCTCTCCCACGAGCACTACGACCACGTCGGCGGGCTGATGGAGTTCGAGTACTGGTGCAACCGGGTGCTCCATGCGTTCGCTGGATATGACGTGCTGCCGCAAATCCGGCTCACCCCCCGGCTATCGACGATGATCCTGCTCTCCGAGTTCGAGTCCCACGCCCCCATCGTCTTCGGATCCCTGCAGGTGATCCCGTTCAAGGTCATGCACCACGTGCCCTGCTATGGGTTTCTCTTCGAGGAGGACGGCAAGCGGATCGTCTACTACAGCGACAGCAACGACCTGCTCAGCGAGTTCCACCTTCGGCTGCTCGCCCAGGCCGATGTGGCCATCTTCCACACCCCCGACTTCGAGCAGACGGAGCACCACATCAGCGTCCTGGGCCTGGAGGATCTCCTGCGATCCTACCCAACCCGCCAGGCGGTGATCACGCACATCAGCCACCACAACCGGAAACACGAGGAGCTGGTCGCGGAGCTGAGCAGATACAACATCCTGGTGGCTTACGACGGGATGGAGATAGAGGTGTAGCGGGGAAAATAAGGCGGCGGGGCATATCCAGACGCCCCGCCGCCATTGCGATGACTTTACTCGTCCAGCTTCAGGCAGATATGCAACTCATCCAGCTGGCGCTGGGACACCGGCGAGGGCGCCCCGGTCATCAGGTCTGTAGCCTGGGCCGTCTTGGGGAAGGCGATGACCTCCCGGATGTTGTGCTCGCCCGCCAGGATGGCCACCAGCCGATCGATGCCAGGGGCGATCCCGCCATGAGGGGGCGCGCCGTACTCGAACGCCTCCAGCATATGGCCGAACTGCGCCTGGGCCTCCTCCGGCGTGATCCCCAGCACGTCGAACATCAGCGCCTGCTGGTCACGGCGGTGGATTCGGATGCTGCCGCCGCCCACCTCCCAACCGTTGCACACGATGTCGTAGGCCTTCGCCTTGGCCTTGCCCGGGTCGTAGTCCGGCCCCGGCTGCAGATACTTCCAATCCTCGTCCAAAGCGGCCGTAAACGGATGATGCATGGCGGTCCAGCGCCTCTCGTCCTCATCCCACTCATACAGCGGGAAGTCCACGACCCATACGAACGCCAGCTCATCCGGATCCATCAGGTCCAACCGGCGCCCCATCTCCAACCGGAGATGCCCCAGCGCCTGAGCCACAACGTCCGGCTGATCGGCGACCACCAGCCCGAGATCGCCCGGCTCCAACTCCAACCGCTCGATAACCCCGGCCGTCTCCTCTGGCGTCAGGAACTTGGCGATGGGAGAGCGCAGCCCCTCGTCCGTGCGGATCAACCAGACGAGCCCCTTGGCGCCATGCTGCTGGGCGAAGGCGGTCAGCTCGTCCAGCTCCCGTCGGGAATAGCTCCCACAGCCGGGCGCCCGGATGCCCCGGATCCGTCCCCCGCCGGCCGCCGTCGAGGAGAAGACCCGGAACTGGCTGTCGGATAGCAGGTCGGTCAGCTCCACGATCTCCATGCCGAAACGCAAATCCGGCTTATCCGTGCCATAGCGGGCCATCGCCTCCTCGTAGGTCAGCCGGGGGAACGGCTTATACTTCAAGTGCTTCCCCGTCTCCGGCTCCAGCGCCTCCACCATGCCGATGAACAACCCCTCGATCAGGTCGAGTATATCATCCCGATCCACGAACGACATCTCCAGGTCCAACTGGGTGAACTCCGGCTGGCGATCGGCGCGCAGGTCCTCGTCCCGGAAGCAGCGGGCGATCTGGAAGTACCGCTCGATGCCCGCCACCATCAGGAGCTGCTTGAGCTGCTGCGGCGACTGCGGCAGCGCGTAGAAGCAGCCGGGATGGACACGGCTGGGCACGATGTAGTCCCGTGCACCCTCCGGCGTGCTCTTGATCAGGATCGGAGTCTCCACCTCCAGGAAATCCCGAGCGTGCAGATAGTCCCGGATATATGTGACCACCTTATCTCGCAGCTCCAGGTTGCGCTGCATGCGCGGCCGCCGCAGATCCAGATATCGGTAGCGCAGACGCAGCGCCTCGTCCACGGGCTGATCCTCGTTAATATAGAACGGAGGCGTGCGGGATGGATTCAGGATGGTCACTGCTGAGGCGGCCACCTCGATCTCGCCGGTGGGCAGCGCCGGATTGATCAACCCCTCCGGCCGGGCGCGCACCTGTCCGACCACCTGAATGACGTACTCATTGCGCACGGTATCCGCCGTCCGATGCGCCTCCGCCGACAGCGCCGCATCACACACGACCTGGACGATCCCCCAGCGGTCGCGCAGATCCAGGAAGATCAGACCGCCGTGATCACGGCGGCGATGCACCCAACCCGCCAGGGTCACCTGCTGACCGATATGATGGGTACGCAGCTCGCCACACTTGTGGGTCTTCAGCATCATCCATCTCCAAAACAAGCGCTCCGGCCGCCTCCTCTCACAATCCGACCAGCCCGGCGCGGCAAGAGCGCAAAGAATAGGTACACACTAGAAGGGAATCAGAGGGATTATACTGCCGGGATTTGGAAAGCACAAGCCACCACCGGAGCGGCCGTGCCCCTCCACGGCATCCCCTACCCGTACCGTTTCTCGAAATCCCGCAGGAACGCCACCAACGCCCGCACAGCCTCGATGGACTGCGCATTGTAGAGGGACGCTCGCAACCCGCCCACGGATCGATGCCCCTTCAGCCCGACGAGCCCGATCTCCTCGGCCTCGCTCACAAACCGCTTCTCCAGCTCCTCATCCCCGCCCCGGATGCGAAATACCACGTTCATGCGAGAGCGGTCCCCCTCCGCCACCGGGACGTCGTAGAAGTCGCTGGCGTCGAGGGCATCGTATAGGGCTCGGGCCTTCTCCTCGTTGCGCCGCTCAATGGCCTCCAATCCCCCCTCCCGCTCGATCCAATCCACCACCAGGCCGATCATGTAGATGCCAAAGGTCGGCGGGGTGTTATAGAGGGAACGCCGCTGCACGTGCGTTCGATACTGCAACATCGTCGGCAGATTCTTGTCCGCCCGCTCCGCCAGATCGCGCCGCAGGATCACCACGGTGACGCCGGCCGGGCCCATGTTCTTCTGCGCGCCGGCGAAGATCAGGCCGAAGCGGGAGACGTCGATCCGACGAGACAGGATATCGGAGGACATATCGGCCACCAACGGGACGTCTCCTGTATCCGGGAACCACGCCCATTGGGTCCCCCGGATCGTGTTGTTGGACGCCATGTACACGTAAGAGGCATCCCCATGCAGCTCGATCTCCTCCGGCCGGGGCAACCGCCGATACTCCTCATCGGCCGTGGAGGCAGCGATGCGATAGGACGCCAACTTCTCCAGCTCGGCGATGGCCTTTTGGGTCCAATTGCCCGTGTCGATCACATCGACCGGCTTCCCCTCCAAAGCCAGGTTCATGGGCACCATGGCGAACTGCAGGCTGGCCCCGCCCTGCAGGAACAGTACCGCGTACTCCTCGGGGATGCCCAGCACACGGCGCAGCCCGGCCTCGGCCCGATCGAGGATGTCCTCGAACGCCTTGGACCGATGGCTCATCTCCATGACCGACATGCCCAAACCGGCGTAATTCAGCAACTCATCACGGGCCCGCTCCAACACGGAAACCGGCAGCACGGCAGGCCCCGGATTGAAATTGAAAACTCGGCCGTACATGGTTGATCTCATCCTCCGCCGATGTTGAGATGCGGGGATCGACGACGTAGCGCCGCCCCCACATGAACGCCATCCCCCGGTAGAGGTGGAATATCGCAGATCGGCTCGGCCTACGAAACGATGCCGGGCGGCGCACTATCGCACATAGATGGGATTGCTGAAGATCCAGGCACGCCACCGTCCCCAGGCCCGACGGTACACCTCCACCCGATACACGCCAGGCCGGGAGCTGACGAAGCGCATCTGATCGCCATGTGCCTGCGCGATCACCTCCCCATCACGCAGCAGGCGAATACGCCCCGCCCGTGGCAGCCACACCTCGAACCACGTGCGTGGTCCGGCCGGCAACGTGTCCCCCATGATGGCCACGCGATCCCCCTGGGAGGCCCGGAAGCGGAACCCCGTCGTGAGGGCCGGCATGTCATAACCGACCCAACAATGCCCTTGCCGAAGCGCGTCCAGGACCAGCGCCCGATCGTGCTCCAGATCCCCGGAGAACGGCTCCCGGGCCAGGATATGCGTGTTCACGGCCCGGAAACACGTCTCATATGGGAGCACGGTCAACATCCACGGGCCAAACCGATGATACGTCGCATGTGAGTCGGATCCCCCCAACGCCACCACCGGCCGCTTTTGCGTCAGGACATCCCACTTCGCCAACGTCTCAGGCCACGGGCCGGTGGTGAACCATTGCGGCCGCTTCACGATCAGCAACCCCAACAGGCGGTTCCACGCATAGGCCCGGAACTCCGACATGTAGTTCCACAGCTCGATCCCCGTGTACCCGTTCACCTCCCAATTCCTCCAGGGATACATGTCCCGGAGGAGGCGGGAGTTCCGCTCGTAAGGATGGGCCAGGAAGCTCAGGCCGCCCTGGCTCTCGACCGCATCGATCAACGCCTGGGGGTCCCGCCCGAACCGGGTCACATCCTCGCGCACGCCCAGACACAGCAGGTGCGTCCCCTCGGGGTTGCGCTGGGGGTCGTGCACTTCCTCCCCCACCAGCACGAGGACGGAGCCCCGCCATCCCTCCTCGGCCAGGAGCAATTTGTTATGATCGGTGATCACGAGGAAGTCCAGGCCCGCCCGTTGGGCCGCCTGCACCAGATCGGAGAAGGTGCCCGTGCCATCGCTGGCGACGGTATGCATGTGGATATTCCCGGAGAACTCATACCAGCAGGTCACGACGACGCCTCATCATCCACGGGGGGCTCCTGTTCCTCCGGCGTCTCCTCGGCCTCCTGCTGTCTCGCCAGCTTCGAGAGGTAGGGACGGCGCACGGCGGGTCGCCACGTGACGGATTCATCGCCCAACTTCACCTTGCGGGCGAAGATCAGATAGGCGGTGTGGGCCACCATGCGATCAGCGGGCCGGAACCGATCCGGGACGGGCTTGTACGGCCGCAGGGACAGCTCCTCGACCTCGATCTCGGCGAAGCCGCCGTGGGATTCCAAGGCCGCCAGCAGCTCGATGACCTGATTGGCCGTGGGCACCAGGCTGCCGAAGAACCCGCCCTGAGTGAGCGCCTCGTACGCCTGCGCCAGATAGTCCCAGGGCGTGCGCAGATCCAGGAAGCAGGCATCCACATCCCGCTCGTCGAACCCCTCCGCGATGTCCCGGGTCCGAAACGTGACGTAAGGCAGCAGGCCGATCCGCCCCAGGTTACGCTCCGCCAGCGTCTGCATCTCCGGCCGGGCCTCGTAGGAGTACACATGCCCCTCCGGCATGACCGCTCGCGCCATCGCCAGCGTCAGCCCTCCGCTGCCCGTGCCAGCCTCCACCACCCGCCGCCCGGAGAAGAGGTTGAGGCGCAGGACGATATAAGCCGCATCTTTGGGGTAAACGATCTGCGTGGTGCGCTTCAGCTGCAGGATCAGGTCATGCGTGGATGGTTCGAGCACGAGATAGGGGTAGCCCGTATGGGTACGGATCGTGCATCCCAGCGGCTGCCCGATGATGTCATCGTGCCGGATCCGGCCGCGATGGCTATGCCACTCCCCTCCCGCCTGCAGGCGGATCAGGCGGCGCCGGCGATCCTGGCCCACCAGCAGAATCAGGTCGTTCTCCTGAGCAATCCGCACGCTTCCCATCCCCTCGCCGCTTATGAAAGGCTGCGCCCAGCGCGCAGCCAGAGGCGATTATAACGTATGGCATGCCGCCGGGCAACTTCGTCGCTCCTCCGGCGGCGTATCCCAACACGCTTCCTCCAGCTCCCCGCGGCATCTCCCCCAAAGTGTGTCGGGCAGTACTCGAGGGCGTCCCCCGGCCATCACAATTTGACGGATCCCACCAGACCTGGTAAAATCGCTGCGAGCCCGAAAAAGCTCACCACCCTGACAGGAGGTCTCCATGTTCTTCCGTAAGGCGATCGGCGCGATGCAAGCGGTGCTCCGCACGGGCGATCTCGCGCGCCCGATGCACGCGCGGGCCGTATGGGTGATGGATCCCGGAGGTGGGATGAGATAGGTAACGACGTCTCTTCCCCTCTGGCCCCCCCGTTCGGCCCCGCCACAGGCGGGGTTTTTTGTTGCCCGCTTATCGGTTTTCCCCTTCCGTGGTCGCTGTAGCAGTGAGGAATCAGATGCGTAACTTCCTGCGACTGATCCGCTTTCTCAAACCCTATCGTGGGCTTCTGGCCATCGCCGGCGTGCTCACCTTCGTCGTGCTGGCCGGTGAGCTGCTCACACCCGCTATCCTTGGATGGACCATCGATCGGGGCCTGAGCCGCCGTCGCATGGACCTGGTGTTCCTGTACTCGCTGCTGCTCATGGGCGTGTTCGGCCTCCGCTCGCTGGCCGCCTTCTATCAGGGCTACCTGCAGAATCTGGCCGGACAACGGATGGTGCGGGATTTGCGCCATCAGCTGTACGAGCGACTCCAGTACCTGCCCATCAGCTTCTACCGGTCCATGCCCACGGGGCAGATCATGTCCCGCGTGACCAGCGACGTGGAGGCGGTGCAGGAGTTCGTGGCCTGGGGGCTGCTCTTCCTGATCGCCGCCTCGGTCTCCTTCGTCGGCACGTTCATCATCCTGTTGGTGATCAACTGGCGGCTCTCGCTGGCGGTGATGGCCCCCATCCTGCCGCTGGCGTTGGTCGTCTTCCTGTTCGATCGCCGCATCGGCCCGGCCTGGGAGACGATCCGGGAGCAGATGGGCAGACTTACCACGGTGCTGCAGGAGGCCATCAGCGGCGTGCGCGTCGTGAAGGCCTTCGCCCGTGAGGTCCACGAGGTCCGACGATTCGGCGCTCAAAACGAGGCATACCGGGCTAAAAACCTCCACCGGGCTCACGTCGAGGCCCGCTCCTTCCCGCTGATGGATCTGCTCATCGGCATGTGCTTCGTGCTGCTGACGTTGTATGGTGGACGCAAGGTGATGAGCGGAGAGGTCACCCTGGGCACCTTCTTCGCCTATCAGTGGTACCTGTGGGGCGTGATCTGGCCCGTCCGCATGATGGGCTGGCTGCTCAGCATCATGCGCCAGGCGTTGGCCGCGATCCCCCGTATCCTGGAGATCCTGGACGCGCCCATCCCCATCGACGATGCGCCCCACGCGGTGGCACTGCCCAGAGCACAGGGGGAGATCCGCTTCGAAGACGTCTGGTTCGCCTTTCCGGACGATCCGGAGCGCATGGTGCTCAAGGGGTTCAACCTCACGGTGGAGCCAGGGCAGACGGTCGCCATCCTGGGCGGCACAGGATCAGGCAAGTCCTCCGTCATCAACCTGATCCCCCGGTTCTACGATGTGGCGCGCGGCCGGGTGTGCATCGACGGGCATGACGTGCGGCGGGTGCAGCTGGCCAGTCTGCGCCGCCAGATCGGCATCGTCCCCCAGGAGACGTTCCTCTTCTCGGCGACGGTGCGGGACAACATCGCCTTCGGCCGCCCGGACGCCACCCAGGAGGAGATCGAGGCGGTGGCCCGGCTGGCGCAGGCCCATGACTTCATCACGGCGCTGCCGAAGGGATACGACACCCGCGTGGGCGAGCGAGGCATCGGCCTCTCGGGCGGCCAGAAGCAGCGGATCGCCCTGGCGCGAGCGTTGCTCATGGACCCGGCCATCCTCATCCTGGATGAGGCGACATCCAGCGTGGACACGGAGACGGAATACGAAATCCAGAAGGCGCTGGAGCAGGTCATGGCCACACGCACCAGCGTCGTCATCGCCCAGCGCCTGTCCACAATCAAGACGGCCGACAAGGTCGTGGTGCTCAGGGACGGCCGTGTGGTGGAAGAGGGCACCCACGCCGATCTGCTGGCCCGCGGCGGAGAATACACCCGTCTGTACAACCTGCAATTCCGCACGCAAGAGGCGCTATCCGCTGAGGGCGAGCGAGCCTTGGCCGGGGCGACACACAACACACAGCCCGCAACACGCAACACGTAATGCGTAAAACGTAAAGGTGAGGTGCCAGACATGCCTTTCGAGTCCTTTGAAGAGGAGATGGAGGAGGCGCAAAAGGCGCCGTTCAATACCGCCCACTTCCTGCGGATGATGGGCTACCTCCGCCCGTACCGACGCTATGCGCTGTGGGTGCTTCTCGTCCTGATCATCAGCGCGGGGGCCAACCTGGCAGAGCCCTACCTGTTGCGGGTCGCCGTGGACTACGGGATCCAGGCCCAGGATCTGCGCACGCTCTACATGTCGGTGATCGGCATGGTGCTGCTGCGGCTCGTCAAGTGGGCCGCCGGATATACCCGCATCTACCTGACGAACGCGATCGGCCAGGGGGTGCTCCACGATCTCCGTCAGACGTTGTTCACCCACATCCAGAAGCTCTCGCTACGCTTCTACGACCAACGGCCGGTGGGGCGCATCATGTCCCGCATCACCAGCGACGTCGACACGATCAGCAACCTGATCAATCGCGGGCTGGTAAACGCCGCCGGGGAGGGCATCAGCCTGATCGGCATCGTGGTCATCATGTTCGCCATCGAGTGGCGGCTGGCGCTCATATCCTTCGCCGTCTTCCCGTTCCTGATCCTGTTGGGAGCCCGAGTGCGCCCGGCCATGGAGGCCGCCTGGACCAACGTGCGCCGCAGCATCTCCAACGTCAACGCCAATCTCAACGAGTCCATCAACGGCATCGAGGTAACCCAGGCCTTCGTACGCCAGGAGCGCAACATCCGCACCTTCGACCGCCTCAACAACAACATCCTGGACAGGACCATGGAGGCTGTGCGGTGGGAGATGATCATCTGGCCCTCGGTGGAGTTCGTGGGCGTGGTGGGCACGGCCATGGTCGTATGGTACGGGGCGCTGCTGGTCCTGCGCGGCGAGGTGACGGTCGGGTTCATCATGGCGTTCGTGAACTACCTATGGTTCTTCTGGGGGCCCGTGAGCGCCATCAGCCGCACGTACAGCCTGCTGCTCAGCGCCATGGCCTCGGCCGAGCGCATCTTCGAGTTTCTGGACACGGAGCCGGAGGTGGCCGACAGGCCGAATGCCATCACCATGCCACGGATCCAGGGTGATATCCGCCTGGAACACGTGTCCTTCCGATATGATCCGGATGAGCCGGATGTGCTGCACGACATCGACCTGCATATCCGGCCCGGGGAGACGGTGGCCATCGTCGGCCCCACCGGGGCGGGCAAGACGACGCTGGTCAACCTGATCATGCGTTTCTATGATCCCACGCAAGGTCGCGTGCTGATCGATGAACACGATCTGCGTGACGTCCAGCTGGTGTCCCTGCGCTCGCAGATGGCCATCGTGCTGCAGGAGTCCTTCATGTTCTCGGGCACCATCGGCGAGAATATCCGATACAGCCAGCTGGACGCCAGCGACGAGGAGGTTCGGAGAGCCGCACAGGCTGTGGGGCTGGACGAGTTCATCCAATCGCTGGAGGACGGCTACGATCACGAGGTGGGAGAACGGGGCGGGCGGCTTTCCGTGGGGCAGCGACAGCTGGTCGCCTTCGCCCGGGCGTTGCTGGCCGACCCGCGCATCCTGATCCTGGACGAGGCGACAGCCAGCGTGGACACGGAGACGGAGCGGACGATCCAGCGCGCCATGGCCCGGCTGTTGGAGGGGCGAACGGCCCTCATCATCGCGCATCGCCTCTCCACCATCCGCAACGCCGACCGCATCCTGGTGATGCAGGATGGCCGCATCGTGGAGGACGGCACGCATGAGGAGCTGCTGGCGCGACGAGGACTGTATCATCGCCTGTACATGACTCAGTTCGCCAGCCGGCCGGTGGAGGACGTGATGTCCTCACACGGTCAACCCGCCTATTGATCTTCGCTTAGAGTGTGTCTGAGAAATGCTGTTACTTCCTAATATTTTGGCATGGGTAGCGAAGGGCAGTGCCCTTCGCTACCCAAAGGGCCAAACCACAGGGACGGTCCATAAAATCGTCCCTGCGCATCAGGGGAATCGCGTATCCTGACAGGGCAGGGTGCAAAGTCGGCGACAAAGCGGTATAATACGCCCATTCCGAGCATGAATCCCTACGCGCGTGCCTACGTACCCCTCATGCTCCCATCACAGACGATCGGAGGACTCCCATGCTTCATCCCCATATGGTCCCGCCGGGCGATCCTATCCGCCTCAAAGATATCGACCCTCGATACACCGGCGATTATGAGAACAAGTCCGCAGCCAAAGCGGACCTGAAGAAAGATCGCAAGCGTCTGATCCAGCTTCAGGAACTGCTCTATGCGGAAGGGAAGCGCAGCCTGCTCATCATCCTGCAGGGCATGGACACCAGCGGCAAGGACGGCACCATCAAGCACGTGATGCGAGGCGTGAACCCCCAGGGGTGCGTCGTGACCTCGTTCAAGGTGCCCACGCACCAGGAGCTGGCCCACGATTTCCTGTGGCGGGTTCACAAGGCGGTCCCAGCCAAGGGGATGATCGGCATCTTCAACCGATCCCACTACGAGGATGTGCTGGTGGTGCGTGTGCACAATCTGGTGCCCCGGAAGGTGTGGGAGAAGCGGTACGATCAGATCAACGCCTTCGAACGTACGCTGGCCGAGAACGACACCGTGATCCTGAAGTTCTTCCTACACATCTCCAAAGAGGAGCAAAAGAGGCGGCTCCAGGCCCGGCTGGATCAGCCCCACAAGCGCTGGAAGTTCAACCCGGCCGATCTCAGGGAGCGAGCGTTGTGGGACAAGTACGTGGCCGCGTACGAGGACGCCATCAACCGCTGCTCGACGGAGTGGGCGCCCTGGTACGTGATCCCCGCCGACCACAAATGGTACCGCAACCTGGTCATCGCCCGCGTCATCGCGGACACTCTGGAACGATTGGACATGCACTTCCCGGAGCCGGCGGAGGACCTGGAAAAGATCACGATCCCGGATTAATCTCTGCGGTGGGCGGATTGAGATGGTCCACATCTTTACGATGAGGCTGGAAGACATACAGCCCAGCCAGCTGTTCATCAACGCCGAAAAGCTGTCCCACGTCCTGCGAACATTCGATCCATCCGATCCCGAGACGCTTCCCCCCATCCCCGTGAGGAAGCTGGCAGGCCAGATCATCTTCACGGACGGACATACAAGGGCGCTGGCGGCCTTCCTGAGCGGCCACCCCGAGATCCGGGTGTTCTGGGACGAGGATGAGCTGGACTGGGAGGCGTATGCCATCTGCGTGCAGTGGTGTCGGGAGGAAGGTATCCGCACCATAGCGGATCTCAAGGATCGAGTGATCCCCCGCGAGGAGTATGAGCGGCTTTCTGGAAAGGGGCTCCCTGCCTCCCAGGGATCCCGTGCGCGCAAACGGGTAAGAATCGGAGCTGGGGCGTGGGGGCTCCACCCGCTCGGCGGGATATGAGGGGGTTTTAGCCTCTCGCGAGCAACTCCTGCACCCGCTCGTCCACATAGCGGGCGAATCGCTTCAACGCCGCCTCGTCAAAGCGCCCAACGTCGCCGCGCCCTCGATAGGCCGCGAGCGCCTGCTCCACGACCTCCCCGTACACCTTTGGGAAGGCTGCAACCGCCCAGGCCCCCGCTTCCTCCTTCGACGAGATATGCCCCTCCAGAAGGTATTCGTACACCCGGCAGAGGTTCAGGACGCCATACACCGGATTCTCCGCGATCTCATCCCGGGCGTCCTCGAAGTCGTACAGGAGGGCCGCCACATAGTCCTCCGCCGGGACTTCGGGGAAGACATCCCCGATAGGCTCTCCATGGAGGCAGACGCCCCGATGCCGGGTGATCGTGATGTGGGCCGCCAGGTCCGGATCCCTGTATCGCGTGCGGTTCCATCCCCGCCACTCCCCGGTGGCCAGATGCCTCTCGTTTTGCGCTCGCCACGTCTCGCTGTAGTGCAGGTCAAAGGGGGTGGGATACCGCCAGGGATGCAGATCCTCCTCCCGCAGGAAGGAGATCTCGATGGGGACCGGACGCCCTGAGCATCGCAACAACACCTCGATCACCGCCCGCTTCGTCTCCACGGACATGCCGGTCCGGGTCACGACCAGCAGATCGATGTCGCTGCACTCCGGGTTGAAGCAGCCCATCGCCAACGAGCCGTGCAGGTACACGCCGACGAGGTTTTCCCCCAGCAGCTCACGCACTTCCGCCAGAAAGCCATCCACCTGCGCCCGCACCGGGGGCGGACAATCCGGCCAGCCGAATTGTGCCATGCGGCTACCCCAGCTCCCTGGTCAGATGCAGCTCGTTGTCATGCGGCGTGATCCCACGGCCATCGGGGACGTATCCCAACTTCGGGTACAGGCGATTGGCCGCGGCATACTCCGGCGACTGCACCACGGAAATCCCGATGACGTTCCTGCCGCGCTGGAGCGCGAGCTGTTCCGCCGCCCGGATCAGCGCTGTCCCGATGCCACGCCGCTGATATTCCGTGATCACGTTCAAGTCCACGATCTCCGGGATCCCCTGCTCCCGAAAAGGCGCATACTTGGAGGCCCACACCAGCGTCACATAGCCGACCACCCTATCCCCCCAGAGCGCCAACAGGACGTCTCGCTCACCACGCTGCTGCTCCCGCCAATAGCGCTCGTATTGCGCTCGCGTCTTATGCCAGCGGGCAAACGTACGCATGATCCGGTCGATATCATTCGCCTCCATCGGCCGGATCTCGACCTCCGGCAATGCGCTTTCGCCGGGCGCCACGCGCATCACCCATCCTCCGCCACCACGAGCAGCTTGTCCCGCCACTCCTGCGACAGCACAGGGCAGGAAGCCAGCTCCAACGCCGCCTCCCGGTCCTGACGCCGATTCTGCACCACGGCCATAGCCCGCGCCACCGTCCACTGGGGGAACGGCCGCTCCAGCAGCGTCACCGGCATCCCGGCCTCCACATATCCCTCCGCCAGCACCCGCAGATACCAGCCGATCCGCCCGGTCTCCACCACCCGCGCCGTCAGGTCCTTGATCCGCCACCGTCGTGCGATCTTCCAGCAGGGCTGACGGGGC
This sequence comes from Chloroflexota bacterium, assembly GCA_013152435.1. Lineage (NCBI taxonomy): Bacteria > Bacillati > Chloroflexota > Chloroflexota bacterium. Next base: position 69,187 of record JAADGJ010000028.1, read on the forward strand.
TGAGAGACCTGCACACGCACATCGCCGATCGCGTACACGTCCCCGATGCAAACCGACTCCTCCGTCTGCCCGTCAATGGTGAAGTTCTCCCCGAAGGCGCCATGGGGCAGATCCGGAAGCGCCAGTTCGGCCCGCCAGAGCGGATAGTGAGCGGCGGCGTAGGCCAGCACCGCCTTGTCCGGCCCCCCGTGATTCTTCCGATCCGCCTGGCCATCGCCGGCCAGACCGGTGCTCCCCAGCCGGATCGGCCCCTGCACCGGTTCCTTGGCGATCGCGCTCTCCCAAGCTCGATCCATCGGATCGGACGCGTCGGGATCCCCCCAACGACGAGGGAGCCCCACCTGGATCGAAACCAAAGTAGCCATATATCATTCCTCCCAGTCTGAGAATACGACGATAGACAATGAACGAAAACGACGGACGGGGCGCGCTAGAAAAGCGGCCAGAGGATGGGCAAGAAGATCATCGAGACGAGCAGGATCACAAGGTTCAAGGGCAGCCCCACCCGGGTGTAGTCGAAGAAGCGGTACCCGCCCGGCCCGAAGACCAACACGTTCGCCTGATGTCCCACCGGCGTCAAGAAGCTCGTCGAGGCGCCGATGACCGTGGCCAGGGCGAAGGGATGCGGGCTGGCCCCGATCCCCAGGGCGATGTCGATGGCGATGGGCACGATGAGCACGGTGGCAGCCGCATTCGACATCACCTCGGTGCTCAACGCCGCCAGCACGTAAACGCCCATGAGGAGCCCTATGGGCCCCAGGCTGCGCAGCCCCTCGATCAACAGGTCGGCCAGGAAGCGGGCCGTTCCCGTCGCCTCCATGGCCGTGCCCAGCGGCAGCATGCCAGCGATCAGGAAGACGCTGCGCCACTCGATGCTCTCATACCCCTCGTCCATGGTCAGACATCCGGTCAGGACCATGAGCACCGCCCCGATGACCATGGCCAGCGAGACGTGAAACCCGGCCAGGCTGGTCAGGGCCAACACAAGCCCCATGATCCCGATGGAGATCGGCGCCTTCCCCGGCCGCTGGGAGGTCAGCGCCACCGGCTCCAGCACCAGGAACTCGTTGGACTCCTGGAGGACGGGAAGCCGGCGACGAGGCCCCTGCAACAACAATGTATCGCCGAAGCGCAGCCGCACATCACGCAGGCGCTGCAGGATCGCCTCGCCATGCCGCCAGATGGCCAGGGCGGTGAACCCGTACCGATCCCGGAAACGAACCTCCCGCAGCGTACGCCCCGTCAGGCGGGACCGGGGCGATAGGGTCGCCTCCACGATGCAACTCCTATCGGAGTCCATCTCCTCCAGCCCCATCACCCGCTCCGCCTCGATCGTCAGCTTCAGCCTTCTCCGAACCCGCAGCAGGTTCTCCACACCACCCGCGATCATGATGAGGTCGTGAGGCTGGAAGCGCGTCTCCGGGCGCGGGGGAGCGATCACCCGATCGTCGTGGATCACGGCCAGGACGGTCAAGTCGTACTCCGATCCCAGGTTCGATTCGGCCAGCGTCTTCCCCACCAGCGGGCTGTCCGGGGAAACCCGAACCTCGCTGATGTACTCCCGCAGCCGGGAGGTCGCCTCCTGCACATCGAGGGACTCCCGGACCGGGAGGAGCCGCCGGCCAATGGACACCATATACAGGATGCCCGTCCCGAAGACGATCAACCCCATGGGGGTGAAATCGAAGAACCCGAAGGAGGGGATCCCACGCTCGGCCAGTATGCTGGTCGCCAAAACGTTGGGCGGGGTCCCGATCATCGTCATGTTGCCGCCCAGGAGCGACGAGAACGAGAGAGGGATCAGCAACCGTGACAAGGGAACGCGCGCCTGGCGGGAGATCCCCACCACGGCCGGAAGCAACACGGCTGTGGCGCCGATGTTGTTCATGAACGCGGACATCACCCCGCAGGCCAACATGATGATCCCGATGAGCCGGGGCTCGCTGGGGCCGGCCAACCGGATGATGCGCCGTCCCAGGATATCCGCCACGCCCGTCTTGAACAGCCCCCCGGACACGATGTACACGGCCCATACGGTGACAACGGCCGGATTGGCGAAGCCCGCGAACGCCTCCTGCACGCTGACCAGGCCGGTGAGCACCAGGGCGAGGAGGACCAGCAGAGCCACCACGTCCACGCGCAGCTTCTCCGTGGCGAAGAGCACCACCGCCGCCATGATAATGGCCAGCGTGAGGAGGATCTGTGGGGTCATTGGGCCCTCCCTATCCCTCGATGCCGGGGCCGACGCGATGCAACGGACCGCGAAATCTCGTGCCGGAAGTGTACGTCGTGCATCCACTTCAGGCAAATCGCCGATCATCCCGGGGGCACCCCTTCGATAGCTTTCTCAATCCGCCTTGAACCGTATCCGCCCCAGCCCGATCAAACGATTTCTGACAGTTTATTCATACTAGGCGTCTACTCACAAAAACGTGCTACAATGTATTAGACCTTTCCTGTATGATGGCAACCGGCCGAGGCCCATCCTTTGTGTACGCTCCCTCCAGAACCTTCCAGGCCACAGCCGGATGCCCACGTCCCATCCGCCGTACCTCATTCCCTCCTCATGCTCCCACGGTACTCACCGGGAAGGGAGATCCTCCATGCCCCATTCTCGCCAGTTGCTCCTCTCCACCCCGCGCCACCATGAGGCGAAGCGAAAGGAGGCCTTATGCCACGACGATACGCCACGTTCGTCACCGCGGTCGTCCTCACCTTGCTCCTGCTGACAACGGCGACGCCGGTCAACGGACAAAAACTGCTCAACCTGAGCGCCTGTAAGGATTTCGCCTACTCCACTGAGGAGGACTTCCTGACCCAGGGGCCAACGCCGGCCGACGGCAACCCCCTCATCTCCGATGGCGACCTGCTGGGCCGCTCCCATGCCGTGTGCGCCCGCAACCGAGACCTTCTGGCATCCTGGGACGTCTCCGATGACCTGGGGCTGGATGCGGCCGATATCCTCGATGTCGACCGGAGCCTGGTGGCGTTCTCCACGGAGCTGGACGACCCACAGGGGCGCTTCCGGGCCGGAGACCTGCTCATCACCAGCGGCGCGATCATCCCCAACGCCGCCCTCCTCTCCCGCTTCCAGGTGGATCACGACCTGGGGTTGGACGCCGTGCACTTCATCGGCTCGGAGGAGAGGATCATCGCCTTCGTGGTGGACGCCGCGAAGAGGGACCGAGCCTTCTGGCTCGGGGGACGCCTGATCGAGTTCCTGCAACGCTACGAGATCGACATCTGGTTCTCCACGGAGGGTACGGAGCGAAGGGCGAGCGCGACGGAGATCCTGGACGGAGATCTGCTATCCGTGCGCACAGGCACGGTGGTCATCCGCCAGGACGCGCTGCTGCCGGCCACGGTGCCGGCGGGCATCCCCAAACGCGGCGTGGACTTTGGGCTCGATGCCGTCACCACCACGCGGCGAGGGGACCGCTTTCCCCTGCGCTTCTCCACCGAGATCCTCTATCGCAAGGAACCCGCCTTCAACGACGGCGACATCCTGCGCTACGGGGATGGCATCGCCATTCGACACACCGATCTGGTGGCTCCCTTCGAGCCACGGGCCCGGTTCCTGGGCGTTGATGCGCTCTACATACACGTCCAGCCGCTGGGATTCAAGTCATTCCTCCCGTGGGTGCTCAAGCTATTCAACGACCGCACCGGAGGCAAGTTATGAACGACCGATCCATGCGATCTTTCCATCCCGTAGCACAGGACAAGGAGTCCAACATGTCTCGGAAAGTAAGCTGGCTCTTGATCATCATCCTGCTGGCGGTGATGGCGCCTGCGCCCGCCGCCGCGCAGAAATCCTCCTATCCGCTGGACAACTGCCGCATGGGCGCCTTCTCCACGGAGGAAGACTTCGTGATGCAAGAGGGCGAACCCTATGATGGCAACCCGTACATATCAGACGGGGATGTCCTCAACTCCGCCGGCAACGTCTGCGCCCGCAACGCCGACCTGCTGGCCGCCTTTTACGCCACTGCCGCGGCGCCAGACCTGGGGCTGGATGCGCTGGATATCCTGAACATCAAGGACCGGGTCGTCGCCTTCTCCACGGAGCTCGACGACCGGGAGGGGCGGTTCACCGCCGGGGACCTGCTGTTCACTCCCGGCTTCGTCATCCCTAACATCGCCCTGGTCGCCCCCTTCAACATCACCTACGACATCGGCCTGGATGCGGTGCAGTTCATCGGGACCCAGGAGAACATCCAGAGCTTCGTGGACGGCCTCGCGAACACTCCTCGAGATGAGCTGCTGAAGAACCCTCGCCTGCTCCAGGACCTGCTGAAGCGGCGCAAGGTCGACATCTGGTTCTCCATCGAGGGCACGGCCAACCGCCCGGGGGCATCGCCGATCCTGGACGGGGACCTGCTCTCCGTCGCGACGGGGACCATCATCGCCGGGAACGACACGTTGCTACCTGCATCGGTGCCAGCGGGCATCCCCAACCGTGGCGTGGACTTCGGCCTGGACGCCGTCGCCACATCACGCGCCGCGGACTCGGAGACGACGCTGTCCAATCTGGTCTTCTCCACTGAAATCCTGTACGAGTCCGAGAAGCTCAGCTTCACGGACGGTGACGTGCTCAAGTTCGGCGATGGGGTCCAGACCACCAACGACGCCCTCATCGCCAAGTTCACCCCGGCCGCCGACTTCCTGGGATTGGACGCCCTGTCCGCCGCCCAGCCGTTGGAGGAGCCGGAGCCGATCATCACGTTGATCGGCAACAAATCCGTCTGGGATATCGATGGCGGGTTCGTCCCCATCGGGTCCGGCGGCACGGGCCTGTACTGGCAGGGGCTCTCCACGGGCTCCCCCACGCCGCCGCGCCGTCCCTTCGGCTGGTATATCCCCATCGACGGATACCTGAGCGATGATATCGTGGAGTTTCGCGTGGCCTTCCGCAAGGCCGGGGATCCGGCACCCGCGCCCGGCACAGCGCCCGGGATCGAGACCCACTGGCGCACGTGGGAGTGGTATGCCACGCCGCCATACTGCCGCCCCACCGGCACCTTCGACTCCGCCCCCAACGGCTGGTTCGATGCGGCCACCTACCGATTCCTGCGCGCCGGCGGCGGTGGCTGCCCGAACGGAGGGCTGGTCCTGGCCGTGTGGGATACCCTGAACGACCCGAACGTGTCGGACAAGGATGGCCACTACGTGATCTGGCTGGAGTGGCGCACCGCCCCCGCCGGGCCGATCTACCGGGAGCCGGTGGACCACCACGTGCAGATGGACAACACGCGCCCCAAGATCGACAAGCTGGAGCTGCGCACGCCCGACGGCACGGTGGTGCAGCCATGCGGCGGAGCACCGGCTGGCACGCACGTCCTCCAGGTTTTCGGGGAGTTCTCCGACGAGTACTTCCTGGGATACCGACTGCGGACGCGTGGCGGCAACCCGCCCGCCTCCAAGTACTATCCCAGCTCAACCGGCTGGCATCAGTACTGGGATGGGGCCCCTTACGCCACGAACCTGGATCAAAACGGCACCACCCCCGCCGGGTTGCAGTACCTGCGTGATATCGACATGAACGACCTGGGGGCCTCCTTCGTGGAATGCTGCTACGTGTTGGACCTGTGGATCAGTGATGCCGCCATCCGCCACAACTTCAACCGATTCTACGCCTGGCCGGGTCATCCCTGGAGCTGGCCGAACAAATTCCTCACCTTCGCGGCCGCTCCATAACCGCACGCGACGGGCAGAGACGCCCACGATCGCTCACCGAGGCGACCCATTGAAGAGATGGGGCGCCTTTCTTCTGCATCCCTGATCCAGCAGCCCTCATGGGGGAGATCACCCGATCCTCGAACCTTAAAAATGAGCCGATCGGCTTATACACCAACCGCTTGCCGCATGATATATTGAACTGTGGGCCCGACCGGCCCCCTGAACCTACTGCCGAGGTCGCATGCGATGAGCGATACAGTCCCTGACCATACCCTTACCCCACACTCAGACACAGCGGACACGAAGGCTCCCCCGATCACCAAGGCGTCCCTACAGGAGATGCTCGACGGGATCGTGCGGGACAACCTGCGCCCGGTCACCGCTGGGCTGAGCGCATTCTACTCCGTCCTGGGCCTGTGCTACCTCCTGTTCCTGCCCGCCCCCCTCCATGTCCCACTGGTAGCCACAGCCTTCGGGACGGCCGCCCTCCTGATCGGCATCTACGACCGACTGCGGCGGAGCTCCCTCTCCACGCGCTGGGCGCATCCGCTGGGAGCGGGCGTCGTGTTCCTGGCGCTCATCAACACGCTGCTTTATCTGCGGCTCACAGCCGACCTGGCACAGACGACGGTGCTCATCCTGCTCGTCGTCGGCGCCGCTCTCTTCCTCCTCTCCTGGCGCTGGCTGGCGCTCCTCCTGGCCGTCATTCTGGTGGGATGGGTCCTGACCGTCCGATCGGTCGCCCCCTCCCAGTCCTCCATGGAGTGGGTCCACTTTGGGTTCAGCCTGGGTGTGGCCATGCTCATGGCCGTTCTGACGCAGCGAGCCCAAATCCGGACCTACCGGCGCTTCGCCAATCTGTGCCTACAGGACGCACATCGGCGGCACAAGCTGGAGGACGCCCTGGCTATCGCCCGGGAGAGCGCGGAGAAATACAGAGACCTCTTCGAAAACGCGAACGATCTGATCCAGAGCGTGGGTCCGGACGGATCCTTCCACTACGTGAACCGTGCCTGGCGGGAAACGCTGGGATACAGCGAAGAGGAGATCCCCCACCTCACTCTACGCGACATCCTCCACCCCGACTCGATCGAGCACTGTACCAAGATCCTCCAACGGGTCCTCGCCGGGGAGGTGGTGGAGGGGGTCGAGGCGAAACTTGTAGCAAAAGACGGCAGGATCATCATTGTGGAGGGGAACGTGAATTGCCTCTTCAAAGATGGTCAGCCCGTCACCACCCGGGGCATCTTCCGGAACATCACGGAACGGAAGCTGGCGGAGGAGGCCCTCGAGAAGGAGCGAGACTTCATCACCAAGATCCTGGACACGGTGGGCGCTCTGATCGTCGTGTTGGATCGAGAGGGCCGAATTGTACGGTTCAACCGCACTTGCGAGCGCGTCACGGGATACTCGTTCGCCGAGGTGAAGGGGAAACGGGTCTGGGAGATCCTCCTGATCCCCGAGGAGGTGGAGCCCGTCAAAGCCGTATTTGAGGACCTGCGCGCCGGCCGTTTCCCCAACGAGTACGAGAACTATTGGGTCACCCGGACGGGCGATCGTCGCCTGATCGCATGGTCCAACACCGCCATCCTGGATGCGGAAGGCCAGGTGGAATACATCATCGGGACGGGGATCGACGTCACTGAACGCCGTAAGATCGAGCGGGCCCTGGAGAAGGAGCGGAAACTGCTCCACACGCTCATCAACCATCTGCCCGATTTCATCTACGTAAAGGACTCGGAGGGACGATTCATCCTGGTGAACGAAGCCGTCGCACACCGCATGGGGGCCTCGACGCCGGATGAATTGATCGGGAAAACCGACTTCGATTTCTATCCCCAAGAACTTGCAACTCAATACTACGAGGACGAACAAGCTATCATGAGATCTGGAAAACCATTGCTGAACAAGGAAGAGCCCGGTAGGGACGAAGCCGGTGCACCGAGATGGCAACTGACCACGAAGATCCCCCTGCGAGACAGCGACGGCCAGGTGATCGGATTGGTCGGGATCACCCGGGATATCACGGAGCGCAAGCGGGCGGAGGAGAAGCTTCGGCTTCAGGCTACCGCATTGGAGGCGGCGGCCAATGGGATCGTCATCACCGACCAGGATGGGACCATCCAATGGGTCAATCCCGCCTTCACCCGGCTGACCGGCTACACGGCAACGGAGGCCATCGGGCAGAACCCGCGCATCCTGAAGTCCGGGAAGCAAGACCGAGCGTTCTATCAGGACATGTGGGACACCATATTGTCCGGGAAGATCTGGCGCGGCGAACTCATCAACCGGCGTAAGGACGGCAACCTGTACGTGGAGGAGATGAGCATTACGCCGGTGTACGGAGATGAAGGTGAAATCACCCACTTCGTCGCGATCAAGCAGGACATCACCGAGCGGAAACGGGCGGAGGAGGAACTGAGGCAGGCGAAGGAGGCGGCCGAGGCGGCCACCTGTGCCAAGTCCGCCTTTGTGGCCAACATGAGCCATGAGATCCGCACGCCGCTCAACGCCATCATCGGCATGACCAGCCTGCTCCTGGACACGAACCTCGATCCGGAGCAACGCGAGTTCGCCGAGATCATCCGCTCCAGCAGCGACGCGTTGTTGGTCCTCATCAACGACATCCTGGACTTCTCCAAGATCGAAGCCGGGAAGATGGATCTGGAGTACCAGCCGTTCGATCTGCGCACCTGCATCGAGGAAGCCCTGGATCTCGTCGCGACCAAGGCGGCCGAGAAGGGGCTCGACCTGGCGTACTTGATCGATAACGACGTGCCCACCACGCCGATCAGCGATGCCACGCGCGTGCGCCAGATCCTGGTCAACCTCCTCTCCAACGCCGTCAAATTCACCCATGAGGGGGAGGTTGTGGTGTCGGTGACCGGCCGTCCGCTCGATGATCGGTACTACGAGTTCCACTTCGCCGTCCGGGACACCGGCATCGGGATCCCCAAAGACCGCCAACACCGCCTGTTCCAGCCGTTCACCCAGATCGACGCCTCCACCACGCGCCAGTACGGCGGTACCGGCCTCGGCCTGGCCATCTGCAAACGGCTCACCGAGATGCTGGGCGGCTCCATCTGGGTGGAAAGCGAGGAGGGCAAAGGCTCCACGTTCCACTTCACCATCCGGGCCCGGGTCTCCCAAACGCCGGTGGTCAGCCAGTTGACGGAGCCACCGCCCCAGCTCGCCGGCAAGCGCATCCTGATCGTCGATGACAACGCGACCAACCGCCTTATCCTCACCCGCCAGGCCCAGTCCTGGGAGATGGTGCCGCGAGCTACGGCCTCCGGCTCGGAGGCGCTCGAATGGCTCCGCCAGGGCGAACCCTTCGATCTCGCCATCCTCGACATGCACATGCCGGAGATGGACGGCATCACCCTGGCGAAGGAGATCCGCAAGCTTCGTGACAGCGATTCCCTGCCGCTGGTGATGTTGACATCCATCGGCCGCATGGACGGGAGCGATCAGGAGGTGGACTTCGCCGCCTTCCTGAGCAAGCCCATCAAGCCCTCACAGCTCTACAATGTGCTGGTGAGCATCGTGGCCCATCAGCCTATCTCGGTATCCAGGCCCAGCAAGCCACAACGCATCGACTCCTCCCTGGCCGAACGATATCCCCTCCGCATCCTGCTGGCCGAGGACAACATCGTCAACCAGAAGGTGGCCTTACGCCTCCTGGAGCGTATGGGATACCGGGCAGACGTGGCCGCCAACGGCCTGGAGGTGCTGCAGTCCCTCAGGCGCCAGCCCTATGACGTCATCCTCATGGACGTCCAGATGCCGGAGATGGATGGCCTGGAGGCCACCCGTCGGATCCGTCAGCTCTGGGATGCGGATTGTCAACCCTACATCATCGCCATGACCGCTCACGCGCTGCGAGAGGATCGGGATCGATGTCTGGCCGCGGGCATGGACGACTACATCAGCAAACCCGTGCGGGTAGAGGAGCTGTCTGCCGCATTGCAGCGGGGCGCGCAACGCAGAAAAGAGGAGCCTCCCGCAGAGCCCCCGAAGGAGGAAGAGGAACAGGGGCCGGCACTGGACAGGAACACGCTACAACAGTTCCGGGAGACCATGGGAGAGGAAACCCTACAAGAGCTCATCGCCAGCTATCTGGAGGAGGCCCCGCAACTCCTGGCACAGATCCGAGAGGCGCTGGCCCAGGGGGACGCTCCCACCGTGCAACGAGCCGCCCATACCTTCAAGTCCACCAGTGCACTCTTCGGGGCCACCCGGCTGGCCAACCTCTGCAAGGAAGTGGAATTCATGGGGCGCGAGGGCCGATTGGAGAATGTAGAGGAGAAGGTGAATCAGATCGAAGCCGAGTACGAGAAGGTCAAGGCCATCCTGGTACAGGAGCAGGAGGCCACCCTGGAAGCACAGCCGGCCTGATCTCCCCGGCCTCCCGATAGAGGTATAACCTTCTGAAAGGTCCCCGGGATCGTCAAGATCTCGGGGACCTTTCTTCACAAAACGCCCTCACAAGGGGTCTTCCCGCCTTCCTGCTGGATGCGGTCCCACCCCGTGTACACGTGCATTCGCCGCCCACGAGCGTAGCCCACCAGGGTCACATGCCACGCCCGCGCCAGCTCAACGGCCAGAGACGTAGGGGAATTGCGGGTCACGACCACGGGCACCTCCATGCGAGCTGCCTTCCCCAACATCTCGCTGGACACCCGGCCGGTCGTCAGCAGGATCGCATCACGAGTGGGGATGCCACGCAACAGGCACTCGCCTGCGATCTTGTCTAGCGTGTTGTGCCGCCCGATGTCGCTGACCACGACGGCCAGATCCCGCCCATGGCTTAACCCGCTGGTGTGAAACCCGCCCACCTCGCGGTACTCGTCTGCCACGCTTGTGATCAACATCTGCATCAGCGCAGCCAGTTGATCAACCGTCACCTGACGTTCGGAGGTCACCGGCGCGCGCTGAACGGCCATGTCCACGAAGGTGATCCCCCCTCCACACCCGCTCGTCAGCGTGCGATGCTGCGGGAGGTCCACTCCACCATCCCGAAGCTCGACCTCGATCAGAGCCTCAGGCGCCTCCTGGATCCTCAAGCTGCGCACATCGTCCAGCCCTTGGATGATCCCCTCGTTGAACAGGAACCCCAACACAAAGGCCTCAAGATGAGTGGGAGTACAGAGCAACGTCAACCAATGCTGACCATTGATGACCAACGGCCACGCCGTTTCCAGCACGATGGCCTTGCGCGCCGGGGAAAAGGTCTCCTCCTCGACCTCGATGTAAGAGACGGGCTCGCTTCCAGCGATGGTCGGCTTATCGGCGGCAAACGACCACCAGCGGAAGGGGCGAAGATCTGACGGGCGCGCGACACCATTATCCATCCCCTTCCCCTTCACACCTTGCTCGCGCATCGTTCCCCGCCCGCTTTTCTGTCCGCTCAACGGTATCCCTCTGCCCTGGCCAGCGCATCCAAATGCGCCGTCACCACATCCTCGACCGGAAGCACCGCCGACCCACCCAGAGCCCGCTCGTCCACCGTCTTGATATAACGTCCGCACGCCTGACAGCAGTATACGCGGTGCGTCAGGTCCGTGTCAAGCTGAAAGTACCGCGCCGGCCCCGGCTCATCGCCCCCGCAGAAGGGACAGGCCAGCCTGGAAAAGGGCCACTCGGTGTGGCAAAGGGAGCAGGCCAGGATACGCTGGCCGTTCTCGCGGGCCAGCCGGGCCATCCAGGGCTCAGCCCCACACATGGGGCAGATGCCGCGCCGCCAAACGGCCGTTTTCACCCACTCCCGGTAGGGAGCAGCCTGCCTTTCGAAGAAAGGGGACAACACAGCGTTCAACAGGAAGGCCAGAGCGTCGGGATCAGCGGACGTGGCAGCCGCCAATCGCCGAATGCAGGCATTGCCCTCAGAGAGCAGTTCATCGAGCAATACATCGACGTTCGAAGGCGCCACAGCACCTGAGGCCAGCAGCCGATCCAGGGCCTCTCGCGTCATCCCCTCCGGAGGCAGCAAGGCGCGAAGATCCGCCAGCGCCTCCAGGAACCAGGATGAAGGGAGGGGGAGGAGCGCGCCGGCAAACAGGGGGCGCCCGACCTGCCATCTCTCACGAGCCACGGCCGGCTCAACATGGAAGCAGGGCTCCGCTTTCTCCATCAGGGCCGCCTGGAACTCGAGCAGGTCCCGTAAGAGCTCGAGCGCCTCCCGATATTGCGGCATCGCCTGAGCATAACGCTGAATGGCGGCGTATGCCGGGTCCAGAGACGAGTCACATCGAGCTGACATGGCTCACCCCGTCTCGGTGACCGGCTCATACTGGATGATGGGGAGGTAGCGGTTGGCCATGATGTACCCCAGCACGCCGGCGGACACAATGGCGATGGAGATGACAAACTCCATCGGGTGCGGGAAATAGGTCGTGCCGGGACGCGGCGCCAGAGCGATGAGGCTCACATTGAAGCGATTGAGCACTACCCCCAGCACCACCAACATCGCGCTCCAGAAGAGCGCCGTCCGGCTCCGTCGCACGGCCGGCAGCGCGAAGAGGATGAGGGGCACGAGTACACCGCCGATGACCTCCGCCAGAAACAGGACGCTGTACAAACCGCTGGAGAAGATCGCCCCGAACTCGCCCGCCACCAGCAGATCCCCCAGCCTGAACAGCAGATAGAGCCCGAGGATGTAAGGCAGCGCCCGGCCCAGGCCGGCCAGGATCTCCAGATCGATCGAATGCCCCAATCCCCTGCCTCCCAACGACGTCTCAACGATGACCATCGCCGGCCCCACGGCCACCGCTGATAGGAAGAAAAGGAACGGCAGGATGGGGGTAAACCACAACGGATGAATCTTATCCGGCATCAGCAACAGGGTAGAACCCAGCGATGACTGGTGCAGCGTGGAGAGGACGACACCGGCGATGACCAGCGGGATCTGGATGGCCCGGATCAGGCGCAACGGAGCCTCCAGGTTGAAACGCTCAAAGACGCAGGGGCTGAACTCTAAAGCCAGGACGATGGTATAGAGCAACACGCACCAACCCACCTCAAAGAGAGGAGAGTGCAGGTTCCAATAGATGAGGATATGCCAGATACGCCAAGGCTGCCCCAGATCCACGAGCAGAGCCACGATGACCATCAGGTAGCCCAGGAAAGCGGTCAGGATGGCCGAACGGACGATGGGATAGTACTTCTTCAAGTTGAAGATGTACACCGCCGCCGTCAGGGTAAAACCGCCGGCAGCCAGGGCCACGCCGCAGTAGAGATCAAAGCTGATCCACAGGCCCCAGGCGCGGCCGTCACTCAGATTCGTGACGGCGCCGAGGCCGTTCATGTAACGAATGATCGCCACCACCAGCCCGATGACGATCAGAATCCCCAGGATGGAGGTGCTCACGACGGGAAAAGGTCGCCTTTCAGCTTTCATCGCGCTGGCCCTCCTTCTCTGTTGGAGCGCTCACGGCCCGGCCTGTTTCCCTTTGGGCGCTCTGCTGCTCCCGACGTCTGACGATCCAATAAACGCCCGCCATAGCCGCTGATACCACCACAACGGTAGGAGGAACGGCAGCCATGGCCACATCGGCGTAGCGGGGGATGGGCTCCGACTTGAGGGCCGGAAAGCCCAGCCTGTCGAAGGGGACATGAGAGAGGTACAACATGGAGCAGCCCCCCACCTCCTCCTCCCCATAGACATGATCTATGTATCGGTCAGGATGGGCCTGAATCCGGGCATGGGCCTCCCGCAAAAGCTCCTCACGCTCGCCAAACTTGATGGCTCCGGTAGGACAGGTCTTGGCACAGGCCGGCTCCATCCCCTCGGCCAACCGGTCGACGCACATGGTGCACTTGCGGATATAGGGCACCGGCTTATCCCACTCAAAGGTGGGCACCCCGAAGGGACAGGCCAGGGTGCAGTAACGACAGCCAATGCATTTGTAATCATCGTAGACCACCGGTCCTTCGGGAGTTTTGCGCAACGCCCCCACGATGCAGGCCGCAGCGCAAGCCGGTTCCTCGCAATGCATGCACTGCCGCTTGGTGAAGACCCAGGAGAATCGATCCTCCTCGGTCACCTCGTGAAAGGTAACGGTGGTCCAGGTCTTGGCCGACCTCCGGGGCGGGTTCTCGTAGCTACCCCAGTTGTGGGTCACCTCCGCCGGGAGCTCGTTCCATTGCTTGCAGGCAGCCTGACAGCCTCGACAACCGATGCACCGGGTCAGATCCATCAGCATGCCTTTCGCCATCTTCTCTCACCGCCTTTCCCCGATCCTGCTGGCCGGGGCCGACCCTATCGCGCCAGGGACGGCCCCAGCCGTAAGAGCGTGTCTGAAAATTTACCGGCAAGATGTCTGAGGGGTTTCCCTCAACGATCAGCTCCACAGGGGGAAGGCGTGGAGGGGATCTCCCCTCCACGGAAAACCCCGCTTTGCCGGCCTGCACCTGCCTTTCTCGGCCCTTTCCGAAGGACTCAGGCCGAGGCCAGGCAGGTCGAAGGCAAAAGAAGGGCTTTTTCCGGAGGGGCTCCGCCCCTCCGGGCCTCCCCACAGCAGAAGCAACGGTATTCCTCAGACACACTCCAAGCCAGGAGGAGCTATACCTTCCTAATGTCGCAGAGGAATGCCTTGGTCTCAGGGATCATGGTATTGGCGTCACCGACGGGCGGGGTCAGCTCATTGGCGCTGCCCCCAGTGACCAACCCCTTATAGCCCCAGTGCCAGGGCAGCGCCACCTGATGGACGATGCGTCCGTTCAGACGGAAGGGCTGCAGCCGCCGGGTGACGATGGCCACAGCCTCAATGGAGCCACGCACCGACTCAACGATGACCTTCTCGCCATTCCGGATACCCTTCTCGGCGGCCAATTCGGGGCTCATCTCAACGAACATCTCCGGGTGCATCTCCGCCAGCCAGGGCACATTGCGCGTCATGGCGCCACTCTGCCAGTGCTCGGAGACCCGGAAGGTGGTCGCGACAATGGGATACCGCTGGGGATCGCAGGGTTCGCTGATCTCCGGACTACAGGGTATGAAAGCCGGGTTCGTGGCGTTGGCCGGGTGCAAGACGTTGGCCACCGGGCTCTCCCAAGGCTCATAATGCTCGGGGAAGGGACCGTCGGCCAGGCCGGGCCCGAAGATGCGGGCATGACCCTCGGGCTTCATGATGAAGGCATATCTGGCGCCAGGCGGCCAGCCACCGTCGGGCACGTCGCCTTCCCACTTCTTCCCGTTCCAGCGGATGACAAAGCGCGCCGGATCAAAGGGCCGCCCCTGGGCATCGCACGATGCCCGGTTGTAGATGATACGCCGGTTCACCGGCCAGGCCCATCCCCAATTGCTGTACAGTCCAATGCCGGCCGGGTGGGTATCGGTATTATCACGACGCGCCATCATATTGCCGTCCTCGTTGTAGCTGCCGGAATAGAGCCAGTTGGCACAGGCCGTGGAGCCGTCATCCCGCAGCTGAGTGAAGTTCTTCACCCGCTTGCCGGCCGGCACGATGACGTTGCCATCCGCATCCCTCACGTCGCTGACGGCCCAGCCGTTGACCTCCCCAGCCACCTTCTCGATGTCAACCCCGTCCTCGCCGTAGTCCCAGGCCAGCTTGAGGATGGGATCCGGATTGGGACCGGGATCGGCCGCATAGAGTTTGCGCAGTCGGATCATCAATTGATTGATAATCCAGGAGTCAGGCCTGGCCTCGCCCGGCGGGTCCACCGCCTTCCACCGCCACTGCGCCCAGCGGCCGGAGTTCGTGATGCTCCCCTCCTTCTCCACCGAGGCGGCCACGGGCAACAGGAAGACCTCCGTCTGGATAGCAGCAGGATCCACACCGGGCCGCTGCCAGAAGCTGGAGGTCTCCGTGTCCCACAGGTTGACGGCCACCATCCAGTCCAGGTTCTCCATGGCCTTGCGGTTGAGGTTGGCATGCGCTCCACCCACGGCCGGGTTCTGCCCCCAGGCGAAGAACCCCTTGATCTTGCCGGCATACATGTCCTGGAAGAGCTTCAACCATGAGTAGTTGCCGTCGTCCGCCAGTTTAGGCAGCCAGTGATAGCCGAACTCGTTCTCAGGCGTGGCGTTGTCGCCGAACATCCATTTGAGCAAGCTGACGGCATACTTGGGGTAGTGCTGCCACCAGTTGGCGCTCTTGGGATCGTTGGACTTGGGTGTGTAGGCGGCCAGATAGTCCTTCAAGGTTTGATGTCTGGCCCGGGGTGGCTTGAGGTAACCGGGCAGGATGTGGAAGAGCAGACAGTGATCCGTGGAGCCCTGCACGTTGCTCTCGCCACGGAGCGCGTTGATCCCCCCACCCGCCCGGCCGATGTTGCCCAGGAGCAGCTGGATGATCGCAGCGGTTCGGATGTTCTGGGTGCCGTAGGTGTGCTGGGTCCACCCCATGGCGTACATGATGGTGCCCACCTTGTCGGGCGCCCCTGTCGCCGTAAAGGCCTGATAGACCTTCAGGAGGTCATCCTTGGGCGTTCCGGTGATCTGAGAGACGGTGTCGAGGTCGTAGCGGGCGTAATGCTTCTTCAACAGCTGGAAGACGCAATTGGGATGCTGCAGGGTGGGATCTCTCAAAGGAACGCCATCCGCATCGGTCTGATAGGCCCACGTGGACTTGTCGTACCGCCGCGCTTGCGGGTCATAGCCGGTGAAGATGCCATCGCTGAACCCGAACGCCGGATCGATGAGGAAAGAGGCGTTGGTGTGCTCAACGACGTACTCCCGGTGATAGAGCTCGTTGTCCAGGATGTACTTGATCATCCCGCCGAGGAAGGCGATATCGGTACCTGAACGGAGCGGGGCATATATATGCGCCTTGCTCGACGTGCGGGTAAAACGAGGATCCACGCTGATGAGCACAGCCCCGCGATCCATCGCCTCCGTCACCCACTTGAAGGAGATGGGGTGATTCTCGGCCGCATTGGACCCCATGATCAGGATGGCGTCGCTGTTCTTGATGTCGATCCAGTGATTGGTCATCGCTCCTCTACCGAACGACTCTGCCAGAGCCGCAACAGTAGCGGAGTGTCATATGCGTGCCTGGTGCTCGATATAGAGCAAACCCATGGAGCGCAGCGCCTTGACCAGCAGGATGCACTCCTCGTTGTCCAGGGCAGCGCTGCCCACCGAGGCGATCGCCTCGGTGCGACGCACCACGCGCCCCTGTTCATCTTTTTCGATCCAGCTTTCGTCCCTGGTCTTCTTGATACGCTTGGCGATCTCGTTCAGGGCCCAATCCCACTCCACCTCCTGCCACTGGGCAGCCCCGGGAGCTCGATAGAGGGGTTTGGTGATCCTGCGCTTGCTGTTCACCAACTGCGTAAGCGTGCTGCCCTTACTACACAACGCCCCCCGGTTGATAGGATGATCTGGGTCGCCCTCGATGTTCACCACCTTTCCGTCCCGCGCGCCGGCGATCATCCCACAGCCGACGGCGCAGTACGGGCAAATCGTTGGCGTCTCGGTCGTCCACCGGATCTTCGATGCAGGCGGCATCGTCAGCGTCGGCGCCACGGTGCGCTCCATCGCCAACCAGGCAGATGTGGTACTGCCGAGCTTGAGAAACTGTCTTCGAGTCAGTTTCATCACAGACCCTCCCCGCGAAACACACGCGTAGTCCAGGTCATCCGACGGAAGCTCCAACGTCCCGTCCTCGCCTCACGGGCCATCAGGCGGGAACCGGTAGCGGGTCCACCGATCCTGTTCGTCGTACCAGCCCCCGAGTCTATGCCCCCTATTGTAAGTTTAGGCCCTCGGTCACAGCATCGCCAGCCCCTCTGTGACCATCTCCAGGCACCAAAATGGGCCATCCCGTGATGGCCCGAAAGGGGTGTGCGCGATCCCCCAAAGTGCGGAGGACGCCTTCCTATTCACCCGAGGCATCCTTCTGCACACATGTCCCCCGCGAACCCGTGCGGGCGGCCGTCGCCGCCCAGGGCCTTCTCAAAGTCCAGCGTTCATATCGACACACATGACACCTGCAGGGACGAGGATGGGTCCGCTCCTCAAGATTGGCCTTTCGAGTGGCGAAAGGCGCTGCCTTCCGCCACCCGCACCAAGA
>JAADGJ010000029.1 GCA_013152435.1 Chloroflexota bacterium
CCAGATATTCCCTGGCGGCGCGCTCAACCGTGTACTTCCGGGCGATCCGCTCGCGCGCTGCCTGCCCCACCGCGGAGAGATCCGCATCCAACGCCCGGCTCAGCACCCGTTCCAGATCAGCGAGCTCGATGGCCACGAAGCCGGAGACCCCATCGGCGATCACATCCTCGACTCCGGGCGCCCGGTTGGTCACGATCGGGATGCCCAAAGCCATGAACTCCAACCAGGTGAGGGGCGGGGTGACGATGGATCCCAGACGGGTGACCGGCGCCAGCATCAGGTCGGCCGCCCGCCGGTATGCCAGGAACTCCTCCGGGGAGGTGCGGAGAACCCGGATTCCCTCCCCCGCGGCGAGCTCGTGGATCGGCCACTCCACCTCCGGCTTGACCAGGAAGATGAACACGACGTCCTTGCGTCGCTGCCGCACCAGCCGGGCAACCCGGTGGGCCACCTGGAACTCCGCCCATCCCAGCTGCTGAATCGGCCCGGTCCACAACACCACTCTGGCCTGCAGAGGAAGCCCCAATGATCGCCGGGCGGCCTGCATCTCCTCCGCCCGGCCGGCCGCACTCACCTTCGGGAGGGAGACCCCCCACAGGATGGGATAGATGCGCTCACCGGGGAGCCCGATCTCGGAGAGTTTGCGGGCATAGGCCCGGCTGTAGGGGACCACCGCGTCCATCCCGGCGAAGCTCAGCCGCAGGTAGGGATCATGCCAGCGTCCCCGGGCGTAATATCCCATCGCGCTGACGGTCAGCCTGGGACGCGAGGGGAGCGCCCGAAACAGCCGCATGGCCGGTCCGAGGTTGTCCATGAAGTGGATGACCTCGGGGCCACGCCCGTCGAAGAGCCGCCGGATCCTGGGGACGATCCTCAGCAGGGACAACGTGTACTCGATCAGGCTGCGCGGCTGTCGCTTGAAGTGCGAGTGGCATTTGTAAGGATCATGCCGGGAGGACACATCCGGCCGCAGATCGACGCCCAGATGGGCGGGCTTGACGTTGTGGATGCGGACCGGGAGCGCCCCGATGTACTGGACCTCCGACGCCTGCGGCCGGTAATTAAAGGAGAGGATCTCTATATCGGCGTGGGGGCGGAGCAGCGGCACCAGCTCCAGCCAATAGTTCTTATCGCTGGAGCTTCGGTAGGGGAAATAGTCGATGCCGATCAGGGCCACGCGCAGCGCAGAATCCATCATCGGGTCACCGGGCGAGTGTGGTGATGCACATCCGGGTCGAAGCCACCAACAGCCCGAACATCAACGCCCAGAAGGGAAACACCATGTACGAGATGAGCCCCCAGGCGACGAGGCCGTGGATGAGGACCGCGACGTGACCGGCCAGGACCCCCTGCGTCAGAGCGCCCATCCTCCCCTCCTCCAGGCGGCCGGCCACGCCAGCCGTGACGAGGGCCAATATCAGGAACAACAGGAACCATAGCAACGCGGGCATTCCGCCCTCCACGGCCAGGGCCAGGTAAAGGTTATGGACCTTGTGCTCCGCCCCCTCCACCAGCCAGGTATACCCTACACCGTAGTCAGGCGCGACGCGTGGGAAATTGCCCAGGCCGATCCCAAACAGGGGATGATCCCGGATCACCTGGACCGCCACCCGGTTCAGATTGAACCGCACGGAGACCGTATCGGTCGCGCTCTCCAGCAGACGACCGCGGATCAGGCCGGCGAACGGCACGGCCCCCAACATCATCAGGAGCAGGGCTCCGGCGACGACGGTCAGCAATTTGGGATATCGAAGGATCTTTCGGATGCTGAAGAGCAAAACCGCGCCGACGCCCACGACCAGGCCGACCCAACCGCCACGGGTGAACGTCAGGATCAGCGCGGTGACGCCGGAGGCGATGACGATAAGCAGCCAGAGCCGCCGCCGAGGCGAGTCCGCGACCAGGAGCAGGCTGAGCTGAAGGGGCAAGATCAGCTCCAGCCAGTGGGCCAACGCCGTGTCCGAGCCCAACGTGCCCCGCACGCGAAAGAGCTGTCCCCCGCTGGACAGTGCGACCTGCCGGGCCTCGTTCACGCTCCTTCCCACCATGTCAGAGATCGCCCCGATGTTGGTGCGCGTCCAGAACTGAAGCAACCCCAATCCGTTCTCCAGGACGATGATGAGGGATAAGGCCCCGGCGAGCATCCAGATGGAGCGCCGATTCAGGCGATGAGCGGCGTAGAAATAGATCAGGAAGGCCCGCAGCCACAAGGTCCAATGGCCCAGAGCCGGCGGGACATAGGCGGACAGCAGCGCGGACGCAAACAGCCAGCCGATCCACGCAAGCCAGAGCAGATCCACGAGGGATATCCGGGGCCTCTCGATCCGTCCGGCCCGGATATCCCAAATCCAGGCCAGATACATGAGAGCCAGGACCGGATCAAAGGCATAGATCGTCAGGACATCGCTCAGGATGAGCCGCAGGGAGGGGAGCAGGCTCAGAAGGAGGAGCAACGGGAGGACGTCCCGGTCGCTGGCGGCCAGCACCAGGCAGCCCAGCCCAGCCGCGAGGGCGATGATGCCGAGAACGCCATACTCCGGGCCCAGGCGCGCGGCCATCGTGGTGAGGCCGATGACCAGGAAGATCACCCCGGCCGCGAGCGCCAGGAAGATCGGCCACCCGGCCGTAGGCGATTCCCCGGTCGCGAGCTGGGGCGGTTTGGTCACCATGGCTGGCACTTGTACGCGACTCCGTTCCGTCGGCTGGCAGCGGATGGGGGGATCATCCCCTTATGTCCTATACATCCCTCAGAGTGTATCCGAAAGCTCACCGGCGAGGTGTCTGGAGACATCCCTCAGTGCGGCCCCACAGGGGAGATGTGGAGCCCTCTCTCCACAGCCCTCCTACTTCTCCGGCCTACATCTGCCCCTCCCGGCCCTTTCCGCATGGATCCGAGCCGTGGGCGAGTAGGGCAGAGATGAGAGAGAGGCTTCCCCCCCAGGAGCTTCGCCTCTCCGGGCCTCCCCATGGCAGGAGCAACGGGATCTCTCCAACGCGCTCTCACAGGCTACTGCAGATATCCCAAATCGCTGAGGCGAGCCGTGATCTCCTTCAAATCCTCCTCTGAGAACACGTCGTCCTCGCTCTGATGAGCTGCTGCAGCAGCGGTCGTCGTGATGGGGTAGCGATCGAGCAATTCCGGCCGAAGCGCCTCCGCCAGCACCTGCCCATCCATGTCATCGGGAACGGGGATCCCCAGCAGATAGAGGATGCTCGGGGCCAGATCCTCGATGCGCGCCTGAATGGGGTGCTCCCGGGCCTGGAAGGCCGGCCCGCGCAAAGCGACGATGCCTTCCATGCGATGCGTGCCGGTCAGGAAGCGCGGCATCTTCTCGAACAGGATGCCCCGCCGAAAGTTCGTCGCGATCTGATAGCCATCCGCGGGCGCCACCACCAGATCGGGCAGCACATCCGCCTGGGGACCGTGGTAGATCTCCTCTCGGAACCACACATGCTCGATCACCCGCTGCCCGGTCTCCGGGTCCACCAGCGCCAGGAGCTTCTCCTTCAACTCAGAGCGCAGGGCATCCCAGGCCGGGCCGGGCTCCACCGTGCCCAAGGGCTCCCGGCCGACGGTGTTCAGATAGATCCGACCGTAGAAGGGGCCCGTGGGCGCGTACGCGCGGGTATGGGCCCAGTCGATGAGGCGGCTGCCGGTCAGCTTCTCCACCGTGTGCTCCAGACGCCCGCGCGGCTTGATGAGGCGACGGCGCAGCTTGAAGACATCCGCACGGCGAAGAGCCGTCTCCGCCCAACCGATCAGGCGTCCCTTGAGCGAGCTCTGCTGGAAGCTGGCCAGATATCCCTCGTTCTGCAACCACTGATTGATATACACCCGGCGCAGCACGGGGCCAAACCCGTGATCGGACATCACGATCAGATTGCGCTCATCGCCGAACGCGTCCACGAGCTCGCCGATCATCGCATCCAGGGCGCGATAGAAACCCAATACGTGTTCACGCTCGGAGGCCGGCTTGTCGGCGAAGTCCGGATGGGAGGGATCCATCCAGGCCCAGGCCGCGTGTTGCAGCGTGTCGGTGTCCTGAAAGTGGACCATGAACAGATCCCAGTCCTCCTTGGCGAACAGGTATTGCGCCAATTGGGCCCGCTTCCTGGCGATCTCGGTCATCATATCCACGAAGCCGCGAATGCCCAGATAGTCGAACTTAGAGATCGTGCCCAGGATCGTGTAGCCCTTGACGGCGGCCTGGACTTCCTCCCACAGCTCGGGAGGCCAGAAGGCCATCTCCGGGCGTGGGCTCAGCATCCCACTGACCACATACCCGTTGATCGGCTGAGGGGGATAGGTCACCGGCACATTGATGATGCACACGCGACGCCCGGCCTGGCTGGCCAGCTGCCAGAGGGTGGGCGGTGGGACATGGGTCGCGTTGACGGTCACCATGTCATAGCTGCCACGCTGGTAATGCGTGAAGTGAAACAGTCCGTGCTTGCCGGGCGACTTCCCCAGCTGGAAAGACGTCCAGGCAGGAGCTGTCACCGGCGGGATCGTCGATCGCAGCGTCCCCCACACACTGTCGCCTATGATCCTGGCCAGGTTCGGCAGATGGCCCTCCCGAATCCACGGCAGCAGCACGTCCCAGGTCGCGCCATCCAGGCTGATAATCGCCACTTTATGGTGGAGACGTTCTCCACCCCGTGTTTCATCTATGGTCTGCATGAACGATCACCTTCTTCGTCTTCGTCAATCCGGTCGCAAGCCCCCTCCATCCGCTGCGGAGGGAAAGCGGGGGGAAATCGCGTGCTTCAGAAGAGAGGAGGGGGCGGGGAACTGGGGGATCGCCTCCCGGTCCGCTATCCCCGGCCCAGGTGGAGATCCAGACCAATCCCGTTGGGAATCCTGAGCACACGACCGTCATGAAAATCAGCAGCGGCGGTAGCGGTCTCCCCTTCCACAGGGAGCGCTCCCCCCGCTCGCTCATCGAGGCATGAATGACGAGCCGTCCCCTTCCCTCACGGTGAACCCTGCAAGGCCTCCCTGACTTGGGGGATCAGCTCCTGAACCCGTTTCAGATCCTCCGCCGGGAGGTTCCCATAGCCATCGGCATCGGTAATGCAAATGTAGAATCCCGCCGTGGCCCTCATGACGTTGCTGTCCGGATCCTCAAGGGCGGATTGGAGGATATCCCCGATGATGGACGGATTCAACGAGACCTCGCGCCGGATCTTCATCCCAGGCACGGCGGTCTTCGCTCCGTCATGAGCGGCGCTGTAGGCTACAGCCCACGCCCGCGCCAGGTTCGTCTCTCCGTCCTCCTCCTCGTACAGCTCCCACTTCCCGTCTTTATAAACGCCCTGATAGGCGATCTTGTAATGCACGAGGGGGCAGGCCTGCGGGGTCAGA
Source organism: Chloroflexota bacterium (assembly GCA_013152435.1). Lineage (NCBI taxonomy): Bacteria > Bacillati > Chloroflexota > Chloroflexota bacterium. The sequence goes on from JAADGJ010000029.1 coordinate 5,366, forward strand.
ACCCCCTGCCAGCGGGCGAACTGGCGATCTCGGATCTGCGCTTTGCTCGTCTTCAAATCCTTCAGGCCCTCCCCCAGGAAATCGGCCAGGAAGCGATCCAATCTCGCCTGGATCGCCTCCTCCAGGGAAGCCTGCAAGTCCACCTGCCTGGAGGTCACCTCTTGAGGAGGCGAGGAGACGAAAGTGGTGGGAGTGGCCGTCGGAGCTCCACAGGCGACGACGTTCGCCACCACCCACGCCAGAATCACAAGGACCACAATCTCTATCTTGCGCAAAGGAAGACTTCCTCTCCGAGGGTGAAAAGCCACCTTACCCCCTCTCGTCGTTTCTGGTGGTCTCCCCGCCTGGTGTCGGCGAGCTCACAGGAGGCCGTTTTGTGAGCAGCACCGCATGAACGGCGCCTCCTGTGGGCCCTTTCCCAGACGGGGGATTTACCTGCCGTCGCCCACCTGCTCTGGCAATATCAGGAGGGAGACTGCTTCATTTCTGCGGCAGCACTAACGGGCCATCAGTGCGCCGGATCCTCCTAACGGCTCCCGGCAACCTAATGGACGACGAGAACAGCGAGCCTCCCCCCGGGATCACATCGATCGGATCGCGAGGGGGGATCCCCTCGCCCAAACGGCCATCTGCGCGAGGGATATTGTAAGCGAGACGCGAGGCGGTGGCAAGTATGAGTGCCACAGAAGCTCCGTGCCGCCCAACAGCCGGACGAGTTCCCCCGCCTCTTGGGAAAAAACGTGGCGCGGCTTTGGGAATCTTGGGATAGCCGCTTGACTAGAACGTGTGTTCGCGCTATAATAGAACAAACTTTCCAAACCGGAATCGATGGCCGATCCTGGAAGGAGGAAGCCATGGGCTTGTCGGAGCGACAGCAGCGGATACTGGAGTTTATCGAGCGGTATATCGAGGAGAATGAGTTCCCGCCCTCGATCCGAGAGATCGGGGCCGCCGTGGGGATCAGCTCCACCTCCGTCGTGAACTACAACCTGAAGAAGCTTGAGGCCGCCCAATACATCAAGCGAGACCCTACCGTGTCGCGGGGCATTCGCCTGTTGAAACCGCTGCGCGGCACGGCGGGATCCGCCTCATCTCTGAAGATCCCCTTGCTGGGCCGCATCTCCGCCGGCGAACCCATTCCCGTGCCGGATGTCACGGGGCAGAACCCATACAGCGGTGAGACGGTGGAACTGGCAGAGGTCCTGTCCCCTGACCCGGAGAACCTGTACGCCCTGGAGGTACGCGGGGATTCCATGATCGATGCCCTGGTCGGTGATGGCGACCTGGTGATCCTGCGCCATCAGAAGACGGCGAGCAACGGGGAGATGGTGGCCGTCTGGCTGAAAGATCGAGAGGAGACCACGCTGAAATACTTCCATCTAGAAGGGGATGAGGTGCGTCTGCAGCCCGCAAATCCCCATTATGACCCGATTCTGGTCCCCGCGGATCAGGTGGAAGTGCAGGGAAAGGTGGTGGCCGTTATCCGGCGCGTCGAGTGATCCCGGGCCGGACATCCATCCCACAGATCATCGATTGGCCCACTCCCGGCCTCAGCGGAACATCCCATCGCAACCGGATCGCGGCCATCGCCATCTCCTGACGAGGCCCGTGCCCTCGCGCTCTGCGATCCTCCGGCTCGCGCCTCCGAGAGGGCGCTGCCTCATCGCGATGGAGTGACCTCACATCGGAGGCTCGCTTCATCCACTCCGTCATTCCGACTCGCCCCCTGCCATCGAGTCGGCGCCTCGCGGCGTAGCCGCTGACGCGCCGTGAGGATTTCCCCATCGCCTGAGGGACCACACCCTCGATGCCCCTCCACGCCACTTCCAACGAAAAGGACCCCTCCTCCTTCCTAGGGCCTTTTCAAAGTCCAACGTCCATATTGGCATACATGGCGCCTGCAGGGACGAGGCAAGGTGTCGTGTCTGTATACGCATCTTCT
>JAADGJ010000030.1 GCA_013152435.1 Chloroflexota bacterium
GCGCGCCGCTGCTGTTCCTCCTGGGGCGGCGGATCGGCGGGCGGGCTGCGGGCGTGCTCGCCCTGGGCGCCGGGGCGCTGGCCCCTTTCTTCCTGGCCGAGGCCCAGGAGACCCGCATGTATACCATGACCTTCACCTGGCTGGCGGGCGCGGCCTACTGCCTGCTGCGGGCCGTCGATGCGGACCGGGAGGAGGGGCGTTCCGGTAGGTGGTGGACCGGATACGCCGTCCTGTCAGCGGCCAGCGTGCTGACCCACTATTCGGCCGTGTTCGTGCTGTTCGCCTGGCAGGTCTGGATCGTGCTGCGGATCGTGGCCATGCCGCGTCGCCTGGGCGCCCGCGTGTTGATACGGGCCTTCCTGTCCGGCCTGGGGATGATTCTCCTCTTCCTGCCGCAGGTGCCCAACGCCCTGCGGCAGATCCCGACCTATCGCAACCCGAATCTGACCGTGCCCGGCCTGGGCGAGTACCTGTTGGCCTGCTGGCGGGAATACATCCTCGGCCCGGCGATGTCCCTGTCGGCCGGGCTGCCCTGGCTGTGGGGGCTGGCCGTGGGCGGGCTGCTGGGGCTGGCCGCTATGATCTGGCTGGCGTATCGACGTCGGGAGATCGGTTTCGTGTGGGAGCTGGCCTTCCTGCTCACCTGGATCGTGGGCGGACTGGCGTTCTACTACGTGGTGCTCCTGGATCGGGCGACTTTTCACCCGCGCTACATCAGCTTCATCACGCCCGCTTTCTACACGCTGGTGGGGATCGCGCTGGCCGGGTGGTGGCGGCTCTGGCGTCCGGCGGGCCTGATCGTCGCGCTGGCGCTGGCGGTCGTGGTCGTGCCGGCCGTCCGCGCCGACCAGTTCGACGAGCGGTATTTCCGTGAGGACACGGCGGGGCTCGCCGCCTGGCTTATGGAGGAGGCGACCCCCGACGACCTGATCCTCATCGACGTGCCGTATCCTCTGGGCTTCTATTACCCGCGCTACGCCCGTCTGGGAGAGCCGCCGGCGGAGCCCTCGGATCTGGCCCCGGCGCGCTACTTCTTCGTCGACATCCACACGGCAGCGCAGCAGCTCACCGAACTCTGTCGGGGGCGGGAGCGTTTGTTCTGGGTGCAATGGTTCAAATCCGACACGGACCCCCGGGGCGTGGTCTCGTTCCTGATGCGGAAGTTCGGGCAGTGGGAGGGCGAGCGGGCCTTCCGCGGCTATCGGGTCGATATCTATCGGCTGCCCCCCTCGGGCGAGTTCGAGCTGGCGCCGTCCCTGGAGCCGACTCGCGTGCGCTTCGGCCCAATCGAGCTGACGGCGATGGCCTTTGGCGGGCGAGGAGGCGGGCCCACGAGCACGGTGGAGGAGACCCATCGCCGGGTGGTGCCCGCGGACAAGATCGCCTGGGCCGTGCTCTCCTGGCGGCGTGTGGAGCCCGTGGATCGCCCGTACAAGGCGTCCGTGTATCTGGAGGATCGGTTTGGCCAGCGGGTGGGGCAGGACGATCGCCCGCTGCTGAACGATCGGCATCTGGCGCTGCCGTACTGGGATGACGGCGAGGAGGCGATGAACGTCTATGCGGTGCCGCTGGCGGTGGGAAGTCCGCCCGGCGTCTACACGTTGAAGGTGGCGGTCTATGATCCCGAGACCGGCCGCCGGCTCGATCGGCTGGACGAGGCCGGCGCTCCGCAGGGCACCGATGCAACGTTGGGCACGGTGGACGTGGTGCGCCCCCGGACGCCGCCCGCCGTCGATCGCCTGGGCAGTGCGCCTGTCCAGCCCGTGCGTTGGGGGGAGGTGACCCTGCTGGGCGCGGACCTGCCGGCCGGGGAGGTGTCGCCGGGCATGATCGTCCCGTTGCACCTGTACTGGCGGGCGGAGGTGGACGCGCCGCAGGCGGCGACCGTGCGGCTGGCCTTGCGCGGGTCTGACGGAATTGAGTGGAGCGTCCATCGCTCGGCCCCGGTGGACGGCGACTACCCCTTCTCCCGCTGGGCGGCGGGCGAGGTCGTGCGGGATACCCAGCGCTGGCGACTGGATCCGGAGGTGCCCGCCGGAGAGTATGACGTGTATCTGGCCCTGGAGGGGCCGGACGGCCGCATCCTGGGCGAGACGGCGTTGGGGACGTTGCGGGTGGCGGGGCGGCCTCGCCGCTTTGAGGTGCCTGCCATGCAGCATACGGTGGGGGCCCGCCTGGGCGATGTGGCGGAGCTGCTGGGGTATGATGTGGTCGAACCGGTTGCGCCCGGCGGGACGCTGGAGATCACGCTGTATTGGCGGGCCATCGGCCCGTCTGACGTGCCCCTGACGGCTTTCGTGCACCTGCTGGATGGAGACAGCCGGGTCCGGGGCCAGGTGGATCATGTCCCGGGCGATGGCGCCTATCCCACCACCGGGTGGCTCCCCGGCGAGGTGCTGGCGGACGCGTATCGTGTGCCCGTGGACGCCGATCTCCCGCCCGGGCGTTACCGGGTCGAGGTGGGGATGTACGACCCGGCTACGGGCGCTCGCCTGCCGGTGACCGACGCGGCTGGCAATCCCATCGGCGATCGGGTGCTGCTGGAGCCGGTGACGGTGGAGTGACGGTGGAGGGCCGGAGATGAGGCTTGTGTGGGGCGGCCGGCGATGCGGCATGGGGATGGCCCTGTTCATCCTGCTGTTCACCCTGTATTTCCTGAGCAGCTCGGGTGGCTTCCACATCGTCGACGAGGTGTCGCTCTTCGCCCTGACCGAGAGCGTGGCCAAGCGGGGTGCCTTCGATACCAATGTCATCGCCTGGACGCAGTGGGTGAACTCGCCCGGGGAGGTGTTGGGGGCGTTCGGCCCGACGGGGGATGTGTATTCGAAGAAGGGGCCAGCGCCCTCGTTGCTGGCTGTGCCGCTGTACCTGCTGGCGTGGGCCGTGCCTGGCCTGGGGCTCATCCAGGCGACGCTGTTGTACAATGCCCTCGTCACGGCGATCACCGCGCTCGTGCTGATGCGATGGACTCGTCGGCTGGGATACGACCAGCGGGTTGCGTTGGCGGTGGCGTTGAGCTTCGGACTGGGGACCCTGGCGTGGCCGTACGCCACGCACTATTTCGGCGAGCCGACGTCAGCCCTCGCCCTCGTCGCGGCGGGCTATGCGTTGACGATGTGGCGGGAGGAGAGGAAGACGAGGCTGGCCCTGGTCGCTGGCCTGGCGCTGGCCCTCGCCGTGGCGACGGTGATGGCGCATGCGCTTTTGTTGCTGCCCTACATCCTCTACGCGTTGTGGAATGGGGGCGGGCGTTGGCAGCGCCCGGATCGGCGCTCGGCGATCGCGTTCACAGGACCGCTGGTGGCCGTGGCGTTGGCGCTGGCTGCCTACAATTGGGCGCGTTTCGGCGACCCCTTCCAGACGGGATATCACTTCGGGGCGGGGGAGGGCTGGACCACGCCGCTGTGGCAGGGGCTGTGGGGGCTGTTATTCAGCCCGTATCGGGGGCTCATCTGGTACGTGCCGCTGAGTGTGGGCGCCGTGGTGGCCTGGTGGGCGTTCCGCCGCGAGCATCCCGCCGAGGCGAGGCTGGTGGAGGGGGTTGTCCTGGTCCTGGTCGTGCTGTACAGCCTGTGGTGGATGTGGTGGGGTGGGTTTGCTTGGGGACCGCGCTTCCTGGTCCCGCTGTGCCCGTTCCTGGCGCTGGTGCTGGCGCCCTGGTGGCGGCGCCTGTTCGAGGGGAAGCTGTCTCCGTATGCCCGCTGGACGTTTCTGGGATTGATCGGGTTGTCCGTCGGGGTGCAGGTGTTGGCCGTGATCGCCAACTACGCTCAATACGAGATCGAGCTGCGCGACATCTATCCCACCGACTGGTCGGATCCACTGCGATACGGGCCGCCGGCCCTCTACAACCCGTTGCACTCGCCGATCCTGGGGCAGGTACGGTTGTTGGCGCGGGATCTGCGCGGTTCCGCCGATCTGTTCTGGCTGCGCCCCGACGCAATCGTCTGGGGCGTCCCCCTGGGGGGGCTCCTGGTGTTGATATTGGCCGGCCTGTTGCTGCGGCGCCTGATTCGGAAGGAGGTAGCGGGATGGGAGGCGCCGGCGTTGGCGATCATGTTTTTGCTCTGGGGGGGATACGCGCTGGCGGAGGCATCGAGGGACCCGCGCTTCGGGCGGCCGGGCGAGGGGTACCGGGCGGCTTTGGAGGTCATCGAGGCGCAGGCGGGCCCGGAGGACGCCATCGTCACCGTGGCGCCCTATCACTATCACGTGCCTATGGATCACTATCGGGGCCGGCTGCCGATCTACGGATATGCTCAGGAGGAGCCGCTGCATTCGGAGACGATGCAGGTGCTGTCGCGTCTGCTGGAGGAAGCTCCCCGGGTATGGCTGATCACCGGCGGGCTGCCGCCGGCCGATCCCAGCAACGGCGTCGAGTGGTGGCTATCCGAGCGAGCGTATAAGGCCAGCGATCAGTGGTTTGGTGATTTCCGGCTGGTGTGCTATCTGGCCCCGGCGCCGGGAATGACGTCCGCACCGATCTCGGGAGTGGTATTTGGGGATCGGATCGAGCTGGCGGACGCGGCGCTGGGGCCGGTGGAACTATCGCCCGGTGGAGGGATCCGGATTGCCTTGGGATGGGTGGCGATGCAGCCGCTGGAGGACGATTATGTGGTGTTCGCCCAGTTGTTGGATGGGGAGGGGCGGCTGCGCGCTCAGCGGGACTCCCCGCCCGTGGGTGGATATCGTCCGACGTCCTCCTGGATTCCCGGCGAGCCTGTGGAGGATCACCTGGGGGTGTTGCTGCCGGCGGACCTGCCGCCGGGCGCATACACGCTGATCCTGGGGATATACGATGCGGCCACGGGGGAGCGTCTGCCCGTTTCCACCGGCGGCGACTTCGTCACAATGGGGCGGGTGACGGTGGTCTCCGGTGCCGCCTCCCCGTAGTCGGGAGCGGACGGGGCCCGCGCCGGGTTGACCAAACCCGTGATGTGAGGCATATTGGTGTTGCCGCTAAGTTGATGCGAATAGGCGTAGCAGCGCTGCGCTCCTACTATGGGGGTTAAGGGCAAGGTATGGTCAACGCGTATCTGGCGCGCTTGCAGGCGCTGGTGTTCGGTCCCGATCGGAGGAAGGCCCGTCTGGCGGTGTGGGGGATATGCCTCTTGGCCGCTTTGGTGGTGGCCGCTTACGTGGCCGCGTTGGGACCCCTATACGCTCTGGCGGGCGTCATCGCCCTGATCGGGGGAACGCTCATGATCACCTCGATCCAGTGGGGCCTGTACGCCCTCATCGGCATCGTCTGTCTGTTGCCCTTCGCCACGTTTCCCTTCAAGATCGGCTTCACGCCCACCTTCCTGGACGCCGCGCTGGTCGTGCTGTTCTTCGTGTGGCTGGCCCGGTTGGCCACCGGCCGGGAGCAGCGATTTGATGCCTCGCCTATTGGGCTGCTGGTGCTGTTGTTCGTGGGATTGGCCCTGGCGACCTTCGCCCGGGGGTTGACTCATGCCCGGCTGACCCCCACCGCGCTCCGCCATTTCATCGAGATCATCCTGGGGATCTCCCTCTTCTTCCTGGTCGTCAACAACGTGCGTCGCCTCTCGCAGGTGGAGAGCCTCATGCGGGTGCTGTTACTGGCGGGCTTTGGGGCGGCCGTCATCGGCATCGCCTTCTATACGATCCCGGAGGCATGGACCGTGCGGATCCTCAACGCGCTGGGGCGCTTCGGTTATCCCGGGGGCTACGGCGCGTTGCGGTACATCGAGGACAATCCGACGAATCCCATGCGCGCCATCGGCACCTCCGTGGATCCCAACGTGTTGGGCGGACTGATGATCCTGGTGACGGCGGTGACGGCGCCTCAGATCGCTGCTCGCTTCCCCTTGCTGCCGCGACGATGGATCGCCGTGATGCTGGCGGCGGAGGGGCTGTGCCTGTATCTAACCTACTCGCGCGGCTCGTTGATAGGACTGGCGGCCGCGCTGCTGCTGTTGGGGCTTGTGCGTTATCGCCGGTTGCTGCTGGTGATGATCATCGGCGGCGGGCTTCTCCTGCTGCTGCCCCAGGCGCAGACGTACGTCGCCCATCTCCTGGCGGGACTGCGCGGTCAGGACCGGGCGACGCAGATGCGTTTCGGGGAGTATAAGGACGCGCTGCGCCTCATCTCCGAGTATCCCTGGTTCGGCGTGGGGTTCGTGGGGACGCCGCGCATCGATCTGTATATCGGCGTCTCCAACCTGTATTTGCTGATCGCGGAGGAGATGGGGCTTGTCGGGCTGTCAGCCTTCCTCCTCGCGATGGCTTCGTTCTTCTGGCAGTTGGTGAAGGCATGGCGGCGCGGGCTGCCGGAGCGCGTGGAGAGCATCGTCCTGGGGTTGGGAGGGGCGGTGTTCGGCGGCCTCGTGGGGGGGATCTTTGACCATTACCTCTTCAATCTCACCTATCCCCATATGACCAGCCTCTTCTGGTTTTACATGGGGCTGGCCATGGCCGTGCTGCGCGTGGTTGAAAGACGTGAGGGGGAGGGTAGGGAGCTTGAAAGCTCTCGCCCCGCCTCCGTCTCCGTGTCACGGGTGTCGTGATCTCCATGGCGGATTCTCCTCGCTCGCGACGATCCCCTCTGGCCCATGCCGGCGTGCTGGGCATCCTCTGGCTCGCTGCAGCTCTGCGCTGGGTGCAGCCCGCTCTCATCGAGTTCAAATACGACGAGGCGCACATCGCGAATATGGCCCTGGGGGTCGCTCGCGGCGGCTACTTCCCCTTGCTGAGCGGAGGTACCTCGCTGGGCATTCAGCGCTCCGCGTTGGACGTGTACCTGTTGGCGCTGCCCATGGCGATCACCGGCGGGCACATCGAAGCTGCGGTCTGGGGGATGGGCGCGCTGGGGGTATTGGCCACGGCGCTGACATACGTCCTGGGACGGCGCGTCGCTGGCCATCGGGTGGGCCTGCTGGCAGCGCTGTTCATGGCGGCCAATCCCTGGCTGGTCGCGTACGATCGCAAGCTGTGGGCGCATATCCAGGTGCTGTTCAGCGTGGCGCTGTTGCTGGCTGCCTGGGATGTGATGGTGCGACGACGGGGGGCTGCTGCGTTCTGGGCGCCGGTGGTGGCGACCCTCCAGCTCCTCAGCCACGTCCTGGCCCTGGTGCAGTGGGCGGGATGGCTGGGCGGCATCGCGGTTGCGCCGCGGCGGTGGTGGCGGCGGGAGACAGCCCTGGGTCTGATGGCGAGTGGGGCGTTGCTGGCGCCTTATGTCTGGGGGCTGCTCCATTCGCCGCAGGGAGGGGATTTCTCCAGCCTGAGCGCACGTCTGATGGGGATCGTCATCCGGCGTGCGCCCGGCGCCGATGCCTCCCTGGCCTCCCTGTGGCGGCCGGCGATTCATTTATTCACCGGCGATGGGCTGTCCAGCCTGGTCGCGCTGCCCGCGGGGCATAGCCTCTGGTGGCGGATGGCCGCGGCGTTGGCCTGGTTTGTACTCGCCGTGATAGGCGTCGGCATCATCCGTGCGGCGAGATGGACGCGCGGCGGCGCCATCGGCGGCCGGCTGTTGCTGGCCTGGACGGCGTGGCCGCTGCTCATCCTCAGCCTGCAACCTATGCGGGTTTATCCGCAATATTGGACGGTGCTGCTGCCGCTGCCCGCCCTGTACTTGGCGTTGGGGATAGATAGCATCGCCTGGGGGATCGCCCGGATAGGGATGCGGCGGATCTCGTGGGGGATCGCGGGCGGGGTGGCCGGCGCCCTGGCGTTGATCTGGGTAGGCTGTTATGCGGATATGCTGGGGGCGGTGCAGGCGGGGGCCGGGGG
>JAADGJ010000031.1 GCA_013152435.1 Chloroflexota bacterium
CGATAGGGATGGAGGAGTTTGAGGAGGCGATTGAGCGGGTGGTAGCGGGTCCGGAGCGGCGCAGCCGGCTGATCTCGGAGGAGGAGAAGCGGATCATCGCCTACCACGAGGCCGGACACGCCCTGGTGATGAAGATGCTCCCTCACGCCGACAAGGTGCATAAGATCTCCATCGTCTCTCGTGGCATGGCGTTGGGGTACACCATGCCTTTGCCGGAGGAGGATCGCGTGCTGAACAGCCGGGATCGCTATCGCGACGAGCTGGCCGGGCTGCTCGGCGGCCGCGTGGCGGAGGAGATCGTCTTCGGGGAGGTGACCACGGGAGCGGCGAACGATCTGGAGCGGGTGACCAAGCTGGCGCGCCGGATGGTGACCGAGTTCGGCATGAGCGAGAAGTTGGGGCCGCTCCAGTTCGGGCAGAAGGAGGAGCTGGTCTTCCTGGGCCGGGAGATCTCGGAGCAGCGCAACTATTCGGAGGAGATCGCCCAGTTAATCGACTCTGAGGTGCGTCGGTTTGTCGAGGAGGCGCATGAGCGGGCGCGGGCGATCCTCCTGCGTTATCGGCAGAAGCTCGACGAGGTGGCGGAGAGGTTGATTCGCGACGAGACCATCGAGGCGGAAGAATTCGAAGCCATGTTCGCGTAGGCGTCTTCGCTTGCGAAAGAATCCGCCCAGTGGCATGCCATTGGGCGGATTTTGCCTATAGGGGATAGCTACATGGTGTTGGTATGAGAAGGAGATGGGAGCTGTGGTATCCACCCCGCTGGTGACCACTAAGATATTGTTGCCTCGCCTGCGTTCCGATTTGTTGCGTCGCCCTCGGCTGATCGATTTCCTTCACTCGCACGTGAACCGCAAACTGATCCTGATCTCCGCCTCCGCCGGATACGGCAAGACGTCCCTGCTCATCAGCTTTGCCCACGAGACGGAGCTGCCCGTCTGTTGGTACAGTCTGGATCCGTCGGACAATGACCCGCGCCTGTTCCTCGAGTATCTGGTCGCCAGCATCCGTCAGCGATTCCCGGATTTCGGCCAGCGTACGCTCGTGCTGCTCCGGGAGAGCGCGAGGAATGAACTGGAACCGGCCGTCAACATGCTCATCAACGAGATCCAGACGCGTATCCAGGGGGACGTGGTCATCATCCTGGATGACTATCAGGAAGTGGAGGAGAACGCACAGGTCAACGCGATCGTGGATCGGCTGCTTCGGCATCTGCCGGACACCTGTCACATCATCCTGTCAACTCGCACGCTGCCGCGTCGTCTCTCCCTCACCACGCTGACCGCCAGGCGACAGGCCGCCGGGCTGGGGGCGAACGATCTGCGTTTCACCCCTGCCGAGATCCAGGCGCTGGCCGAGCAGAACTATCAGCTCACGCTCACGGAGGAGCAGGCCGCGGCCTGGGCGGAACGCAGCGAGGGGTGGATCACGGGCATCCTCCTGACCACGCACGCCATGTGGCAGGGGCTGTTGCAGTCGTTGATGCGCATCCAGGGCTCCGGCAGTCAGGTCTTCGAGTATCTGGCCAATGAGGTCTTCCAGCAGCAGCCCGAGGAGATTCAGCACTTCCTGCTGGCGAGCTCCGTCTTTCGGGAGATGACGCCCGCCATGTGTGACGCCCTGCTGGAGATCAACAACAGCCTCGCCGTGCTCCAGACCCTGGAGCTGCGCAACCTGTTCATCAACCGGCTGGAGGGGCCCGAGGCCTGGTTCCGCTATCACCAGCTCTTTCGCGAGTTCCTGGAGCAGAAGCTGCGCACTGAGTTCCCCGATGAGTATCGCCGGCTGCATCGCCGGGCCGGCGAGCTGGCGCAGGATATGGGCCGGTGGGATGCCGCCGTCTATCATTACCATGAGGCGGAGCTGCCCGAGCGGATCGCGGCGCTCATCGAGCAGGTCGCGGCGGACGTGTACGACCGGGGACGATGGCGCACGCTGACCCGCTGGATGGACCTCCTGCCTCAGGAGATCCAGGATCGGCATCCCATGTTGAAATTCTGGCGTGCGAAGATCTACGTGGAGATGGCGGACCTGGATGAGGCGCTGCGACTGTTACACGAGGCTTGCGAGGGCTTCCGAGCGGTGGGTGATCTCAAGCGACTGGCTCGTGCGCTGGTAGAGCACGCCAGCGTGCTCCGTCTGATGGGAGATCATATGGGCGCCATCGCGGATTGCGAGGCGGTCCTGGAGATGGGCGAGCGGGCGGAGACATCCACCATAGCGCTGGCCCATCGCGTCATCGGCACGTGCTATGGGCTGCGCGGCGAGTTCACCGTGGGCGCTCGTGAGCTTGAGGAGGCGCTGCGTCTGTATCGCCAGATACGGGATCGGGACAACGAGGCGTATCTGTACCATGACCTGGGCACGATGTACGAGCTCATCGGGGACATCGACCGCTCGAGCGCGTATTTCCGGCAGGCGCTCCGGTACTGGGAGGCGACGGACAAGCCCTGGGCCCTGGCCAATACGCTGAACAGCATCGGGAACAGCCACTACTATCGCGGGGAGTACGAGGAGGCTCAGAAGGCCCTGGAGCGGGCGCTCGACAAGGCGCGAGAGGCAGGCTACACCCGTATCGAGGCGTATATCCTGGCCAGCTTGGGCGATCTGTACCGGGACACAGGGCGGCTGTCAGAAGCCGTTCGGGCCTATCGGGATGGTCTTGAGATCGCCCAGCAGGTGAACGAGGCCATGATCACGGTGTACATCATGGCCGCGCTGGGCAACGCCTATCGTCAGCAGAGGCAGTGGTCTCAGGCGCAGGGGATCTTGCAGCAGGCCCTTTTGCTGGCTGAACATCACGATTCCGGGTACGAGATCGGATTGTGCAAGCTCAGCCTGGGCATGTTGGTGTGCGATATGGGCGATCACACCAAGGCTCAACAGTACCTGGAGCAGGCCTACGCCCTGTTCGAAAGCGGCGGGGCTCAGCGAGAGCAGGCCCGAGCGGCGTTGCAGCTCGCCCATCTCGAGTTCGTCCGTCTCCATCGCCCGCAGGCGATCCAGTTCCTCCTGATCGCGTTGGACATCGCGGAAAACATCGGGTGCGATCAATTCATGCTCACGGATGGAACGCGGCTCCTCCCCCTCTACCGATATGCCCTGCGGCGCCGGGTGGGGGTCAGCCGGCTGCGCAAGATCTGCAATCGGATTCGGGAGATGCAGCGGGCGCAGGAGCCGGCCAGCGTCACAGTCCGGCCGATGCCCCAGACGGTCCGGATTCAGGCCTTCGCCCTGGGGCCGTCCCGCGTGATGAAGGATGGCCGTCTGCTCACGCGGGCGGACTGGGGCTCCACGGTCACGCGTGAGATGTTCTTCTACCTCCTGGAGCATCGTCAGCCCCTGCGCAAAGAGCAGATCATCGACATCTTCTGGGCGGAGGTGAACGAGGAGAAGGCGAACAGCAACTTCCACTCCACGGCCTACCGACTTCGCCGGGCGATCGCGCAGGACACGCTCCTCTACGAGAACGGGCTCTATCGCCTGAATCCGGATCTGGAGATCTGGTATGACGTGGATGCGTTCCAGGAGCTGATCGCCCAGGTCGCCCGGGAGGACCTGTCGATGGAGCAGCGGGAGGAGCTCCTGGAGAGGGCGATCGATCTCTATCAGGGCGATTTCCTGGCCGAGTTCTACTCCGATTGGTGTGTGCCGCAGCGTGAGGCGCTCAAGGGGTTGTATCTGGAGGCGGTGTTGCAGCTGGGAGGGATTCGGGTGCTTCAGGACGATCCCGAGGGGGCGATGGAGATGTTCGAGACGGCGTTGGGGGTGGATAGCTATCGCGAGGAGACCTACATGTTGCTCATGCAGATGTGCGCTCTAAAGGGGGACCTGGATGGCGTGAGGTATTGGTATCGGCGCTGTGAGGATGTGCTCATGCAGGAGCTGGGGATGCCCCCCTCGGAGGCGACCACACGGTTTTACCGTGAGTTGCTCGGGTAGGAGGTGGGCACTCCTCATGCCCTCGCTGGACAGGGCCGGAAACGCCGGAGGGGACGGATATCTGCCCCCTCCCAGAGCGCCCTGAGTCGGTGTGCTTTAGAGTGTGTCTGAGAAATGCTATTGCTTCTGCCGTGAGGAGGCCCGGAGGGGCGGAGCCCCTCCGGAAAAAGCCCTTCTTCTGCCTTCGACCTGCCTGGCCTCGGCCTGGGCCCTTCGGAAAGGGCCGAGAAAGGCAGGTGCAGTGCAGGTCGGAAAAGCAGGGTTTCCGTGGAGGGGATCTCCCCTCCACACCACCCCCTGTGGAGCTGGTTGTTGAGGGAGATCCCTCAGACACGCTCTTAGATATCAGGGCACGACCAGTACTGGACAGGGCGCGTTTCGCAGTACCTGCGTGCTCACGCTCCCGAGCAACATCTCCGCCATGTTGCCGGGGCCGCGTGTCCCCATAACGATCAGGTCCACCTCGTAGCGCTTGGCCGCCTCCAGGATGGCCGGGGCCGGTGCACCCTCGATGATCTCTCCCTCGGCTTCCACCCCGGCCTCTCTCAGGACCTGGGTCGAATCGTCCACGGCCGCTTGGGCAACTCGCTGGAATTGCTCCTCCAGCTCCTCGAAGCCGTCGATCCCCTGATATTGCTTGGGAACCTCGTACGCGTGGAGCACGTAGACCTTGGCCTGCTCCACCCGGGCCAGGTGCTCTACGTAGATCAGCGCACGCTCCGAGGCCCCCGAGGCATCCGTGGCGAACAGGATGTTCCGGATCATGCTGCACCTCCGGGGTCAGTACCGCAGGATGGCGCCGATGGGGCCTTCACGTTGGATGCGCTCGCGATCGGGGCCGCGGACCACCTCCAGGTGGCCGCCTTGATCGATCACCTGCTGCATGGCGACATCGATGATGTCCTCCTCGGCCACCAGCGGCCCCTCGCAGTACGGGCACGCGGAGGGGCGCTGATCGGTCAGGTCCGCGATCAGGCCGCCGCACTGCTCGCATCGCCACCCTTTGTGCTTGAACCCCTCCGGTACGACCAGGATGTGAACCCGGCCCTGCTGTACGGCCGTCATCGTGTCGGCCAACCCCAGTACGGCCTTCTGGCCCTTGAAGGTCCGGGTGATCACCGCCTCCACGCGCTCGGCCTCTATGGCTGCCTCCACCTGGCGTTCGATGGCGGCGACCTCCTCTCGGATCGTGTTGAAGTCCGCCGTAACGGGGATGTTCGCGCTGCCCCGCACCAGCTCCTGCAGCGCCTTGGGAAGCATCTCCTTCAGCTGATCCACGTTCTCCGCCGTGCCGCCCAGCACCAGATGCTGCCACCGCTCGTGTTCGTACAGGCGGGCGACGATCTCCGCCACGTTGCGGAAATGGTGCGCGTATTGCTCTCTCAGCCAGTTCAGATGCGCCAGCTGACCGGGGCCCTGGTCGCGGGTCTTGGGCGGCGTGACGTCATGCTGAGCGATGCCGTACTCCGCGACCTCCCCCAGGTAGTAGAGGAGGAATCGGGCCTTCTCTCGGTCCAGGAGCACGACGCCGTATCGCTCATACTCGTCCATGAGCATGAGCAGGGGGCGCAGGTAGACATGATCCCCCCACACCAGGCGATCTTCCAAAGGGGCGGGCAGATGATACACGCGCCACAGGTCCTGCTCGGGCGCGCAGAAGATCGCCAGGCTGCGGCCCGAAGGTCGGAACTGGAATCGGACGTGCTCGATGACCCGTTGCGCGGCGGATCGGAACCGTGCGAGCTCGGCCTTCTCCGTCAGTTTCTTCTCCTCCGCATCGATCAGCGCCTCGACGCGCCGCTCCAACGGGATCTCTGCCAGCCGTTGAGGCGTGATGTCCACGTACAGGGAGAGCACGCCCGGGGCCGACAGATGTATCTCCTGCAAAGGCTGCAATGCCTCTGGGGTTACGAAATCGTATCCTCGTTCATCATCGCCGAATAAGGTGAACACGCCTTCTTGCTCCCACAGATCTACGCTCATCATGCTCCCTCTCTTCCCTACGATCTGATCTGAAGATCGTGTATCTCGTGTGGTGGAAATTTCGCGAAACAGCCCATATGTCGCGAAGCTGTTCTCATGTATCTTGAAACCGGCCTAGGCCGGTTGAGCGATATCCTCCTCCTCGAGGCGGTGCACGCCCATCGCCTCCAGACGCTCCGCTAGCTCGCTGCCGTCCATGACCTCCTTTTCCAGCAGCTCCTGGGCCAGCGTGAGCAAGGCCTCTTTGTGTCGCTGGAGCAGCTCCCGGGCCCGACCGTAATTCTCGTCCACGATGCGACGGATCTCCGCGTCGATCTGTTGGGCGGTCTCCTCGCTGTAAGGCGAATGGGGCACTCCCTGGCGTTCGTCCCCCAGGAATCCCTCCGGCGTCGCCTCCAGGGCGATGGGGCCTAGCGTGTCGCTCATGCCGAACTGCGTCACCATGCGGCGGGCCAGCTCCGTCGCCCTTTGCAGGTCATCGGCGGGCCCTGTGCTCACCTGGCCGAAGACGATCTCCTCGGCCGCGCGGCCTCCCAGCACCACCGTCATCCGATCTCGTAGCTCGGCCTCGGTCAGCAGATAGCGGTCCTCCAGGGGGACCTGGATGGTCACGCCCAGCGCGGCCGCGCCGCGGGGCACGATGCTGACCTTATGCACCGGGTCCGCGTGCGGCAGGAGCATGCCCAGCAGGGCGTGGCCCATCTCATGGTGGGCCACGATAGCACGCTCGCGCTCGTTCAGCGCCCGGTTCTTGCGCTCCAGGCCGGCCATCACCCGGTCGATGGCCTCATCCAGGTCGTCCATGGTGACCTGCTGGCGGCCGCGCCGCACGGCCAGCAGGGCGGCCTCGTTCACCACGTTGGCCAGCTCCGCCCCGGCGAACCCGGGCGTGCGGGCGGCGATCACGCGCAGGTCCACGTCGGGTGCCAGCTTGACCTTCCGGGTGTGTACGCGCAGGATCGCCTCGCGGCCGTTGAGGTCCGGCTTATCCACGACGATCTGACGATCGAATCGGCCGGGGCGCAGCAACGCCGGATCCAGCACATCCGGCCTGTTGGTGGCGGCCATGATGATGACCCCGGCCGAGCTGTCGAACCCGTCCATCTCCACCAGGAGCTGGTTCAGCGTCTGTTCTCGCTCCTCGTTGCTGACCGGGGACCGCCCGCCGGCCCGGCTGCGCCCGATCGTGTCGATCTCGTCGATGAAGACGATGCAGGGCGCCTTCTCGCGAGCCTGCCGGAAGAGGTCGCGCACCCGGGCGGCGCCCACGCCTACGAACATCTCCACGAAATCGGCGCCGGAGATGCTGAAGAACGGCACGCCGGCCTCTCCCGCCGTGGCGCGGGCCAGCAGCGTCTTTCCCGTCCCGGGCGGTCCCACCAGCAGCACCCCCTTGGGGATCCGAGCGCCCACGGCGGTATACTTCTCCGGGTGTTTCAGGAAGTCCACGACCTCACGCAGCTCCTCGACCGCCTCGTCCACGCCCGCGACGTCCTTGAACGTCACCTTGACGTCGCTTTCGTCCCAGATCTTGGCGCGGCTGCGGCCGAAGCTCAGCGCCTGGGTCGCCCCGGGAAGGCGCTGGACGCTCCATCCCCAGAATCCGAGCAGCAACAGGAGGGGCAGACCCCAGCTGAGCACGACGCTCCAGAAGGGGCTCGGCGGGACGCCCGTGAACTCGGCGCCGATCTCATGCAGGCGATCCACGATCTCCGCGTCGTCCACGCCCGGGACTCGATTGGCGCGGAAGCTCTGGGCCTGTTCCCCCTCGCCCTCCGTCCAGGTGATCTCGTCCACGCCGATGGCGGCTCGGGTGACCGTCCCTTTGCTCAGCGCGTCCAGGAAACGGCTGTAGGGCGCTGGCTGGGGACGGAAGGGGGCGAGGAACCACAGGTTGATCGCCAGCAGGATCATCGTAGAGATGATCAGGTAGGCCACGCTGTACCAGATCTGTCGCCGCCGGGTGTGGCGACCGTGGTCCTTTCCATTCATGCGCTTTTCACCTCCCCTGGCTCGCACTACGTTTGCAGGCGGGCCAGCTCCTCCGGCGCGACGCGCAGGCGATTATCCACATCGCGCACGCCGGGCACGTGGGTCACCACGTCGTCGGCGATGTCCCACTCCTCCTGGCTGGCGACGTACCCGGTCAGCACGATATGGCCGAGGTACGCGGACACCTGGACGCCAGGGAAGTCATGAACGGTGCGCGGGTCCTCGGCCAGGGCACGAGCGGCGGCCGGGACCAGCTCGTCGTCGCAGTAGAGTTGGTTGCGGACCTCTCGTACGCCCTCGACCTCCGCCGCGATTTGGGCGGCCATTTTCTTGTGGGAGAGGGCACGTACCCAGCCGGTGAGCGTGACGACGCCATCCTTCACCTCGATGCCAACCGGCGCCCCCACCTCGCGAATGGGGTTGAATCGATATAGCCGATCACGCACGTCAGCCAGGATCTCCTGATCGCGCTCCGAGTGGGCGATTTCTGGTTGACCGAACACGGCTTCCCTCCTTTTCAGGGTCTTATGGTTGCTGTAGTTGTTGCCATTGCTGAGGGGGGATGCGCACGGCTGGCAGCAGCTCGTCAAGGCGATCCGGCTTCACCTCCAGGGCGTTGATCACCGAGATCACCCCCTCCTGCTGTCGGGCGATCTCCTCGGCCGCCCGGCGGACCTCAGCCGAGCTGACCTCGCCTGACAGCGTGACCACGCCATGGTCGCTGGTGACCTCGATCACCGCCAAACGCGTGCGGGGGTCCGCCTCCAGCGCCGCGATCACGCGGGCGACCACGCCGGTGTCCGTCGTGATGGCGTTCTCCACATCCACCACGCCTTCGACGCTGCGGGCGATGGTCTCCGCGTGGCGCTTGGCGGCGATGTCCGCCACCTGGCCGGACAGGCGAACCAGGCCGTCCTCCAGCGTCGCCTTCACCCGGCTCAGGTCGAACTCCTTGGCCGCGGCCAAACGCTCGCGCACCTCTTCCAGGATGTCCACGTCCGAACGCTGGGTATGCTGAGCCAGCTTCTCCAGCTCCTCACGCGTGGCTTTGATGTAGATCCCCTCGTCGCTGATGGAGCGGACCATCTCGATGGGAACCACCAGCCGGCGAGGGAAGATCCCCTTGCGCAGGACCAGGTGGGTGATCTCCCCCGTCTCCTTGTTCACCAACAGGTGATCGATGTGCCCGATGGTCCCCTCCGCATTATACACGCGCGTTCCCCGGCCGATGACGGTCTCGTTGGGGTCGATGCCCTTCTGTACGCGCTGTCGCATCATCGGCCGAATCTCGGTGGTGAGAGGGGGCACGCCGTATCCGTAACGCAGATACCAGTGCAGGACGTCCTCGCTGCGATAGCCGGGGCCGGGCTTCCAATCCGGCGCGGGTACGACGAATTCTTCTTCTCGATATTCGGGGTAGTTGGCCAGCTCTCGGCTGGTGATGCGCAGGCGGATCGCCTCTTCATCGGCGCTCTCCACCACGTCCGTCGGGATCACGCGGTCCTTCTTTTGCAGGAATCCCTTCTCCACTATCAGGTCCGTCACGCGCCGGGTGTGGGGATCCACGACGACCTTCACCAGCCGCCCCGCGCGTCCATCCACGCAGTACACATCTGCTCCGATCTTGAACATGATTCCCTCCTCATTGTGTGCCTAATCCGGATGGACTTCCTCGCCTCCTTCGCCGGGCCGTCTCGTCTGCCGCTCATCGCGATGGCGCGTGGGCGAGGGAGGCATGGTCGATCACAAACATCATTATGCGCGCCGTATATAAGAGACACATGTGCTCAACATAAGCATTCCGTTAGAGCGGTTGTGCAACGTGTCCAAGTTAGCGTCGCGAAGTTTGAACAGTTCACCCATGGTCCTCCTCTCCCATATCCGTTATCCTTGGGGGCGTAAGCTGCCCAAGCTTTCGGACGCCATAACCTGAGGAGGAGGCTATGACGGGAGAGATCAATGCGGCCGACGTCGCTTGGATCCTCATGTCGGCTGCGCTGGTAATGCTCATGACGCCGGCTTTGGGTTTCTTCTACGGCGGGCTGGTCCGACGCAAGAATGTTCTGGCGACGATCATGCACAGCTTCTTCATGTTGGCGCTGATCAGCGTCCAGTGGGTGTTGTGGGGATATAGCCTGGCCTTCGGCCCAGATCTGGGAGGGGTCATCGGCAGCCTGCGATGGATCGGACTGAACGGTGTCGGTCTGGAGCCCAGCCCGGACTACGCGAGCTCCGTTCCCCACCTGGCGTTCATGATCTACCAGGGGATGTTCGCCGTCATCACTCCGGCCCTGATTACGGGAGCGTTCGCCGAGCGGAAGCGGTTTAAAGCGTTCGCCATCTTCAGCCTGCTCTGGGCGACCCTGGTGTACGATCCGGTGGCCCACTGGGTGTGGGGTGTGGGTGGATGGCTGGGGCGCCTGGGGGCGATGGACTTCGCTGGCGGCACCGTGGTTCACATCACCTCCGGCATGTCGGCGCTGGTAGCGGCCATCTTCCTGGGCCGCCGGTTGGGGTTCGGTCGCGAGCCCATGAAACCCCACGATGTGACCATGACGTTGCTCGGGGCCGGGTTGCTGTGGTTTGGATGGTTTGGCTTCAACGCCGGTAGCGCCCTGTCTTCGGGGGCGTTGGCGGTGAACGCCTTTGTGGTCACGAATACGGCCGCCGCAATGGCCGCGTTGACGTGGATGACGCTGAGCTGGATCCATCAGCATCAGCCCAGCGTGTTGGGTTCTGCAGCGGGCGCCGTCGCCGGGTTGGTCGCCATTACGCCAGCCGCCGGTTTCGTGGGCGTGCCAGCGTCCCTGCTGATCGGCCTGGGTGCTGGATTCCTCTGCTACTGGGCCGTTCAGCTAAAGGAGAAGTGGGGCATAGACGACTCCCTGGACGTGTGGGGTGTGCATGGTGTGGGCGGCGTGTGGGGCGCGCTGGCGACAGGCATCTTCGCCTCCACGGCGATCAACCCCGACGGGGCCAACGGGCTGCTGTTCGGCAACCCGGGTCAGCTTCTCGTTCAGCTGGTTGCCGTGGTCATCGTCTCCCTGTACTCCATGGGCGTGACCTGGGTGATCCTCAAGGCTCTGGACAAGACGATCGGATTGCGTGTGGGCGAGGAGGAGGAGCTTTCCGGCCTGGATGTCACCCAGCACGGAGAGGTAGCCTACCAGTTATAATCCGGCTGCATATGCACTGGCCAAACATCATCGAATACTGAAGGAGGTTCACATGTCACCGTTGATCATTCTCGATCTGGTCGTTTTCGTAGCGTTGGTCGTCACATGGGCGCTCATGCCTTCACGGGCCTCCATGTAGATCGGTTTCCTCTATTGGGCTGTGCCCACACGCTGCGGGGGACATGAGGCGTCAGGGGGTATCCTCTGGCGTCTCATGCATTTCCGCCCCTGTGCGGGCCTTCCCCAGCCGTCGACTGAGCAGGAGCTTGAACCCGCGGGTTCGCGCGACGACCTCGCATCGACCGAACTCTCGCTCCATGATCCGTTCATAGGGGATGAACTGGTTGCAGACCAGGTAGAATCTTCCGCCGCGCTTGAGCCGGGGGCGCGCCTGCTGGATGAAGCGGTGCGCCACGCTGTAGTCGATCTCCCGCCCCGCGTGGAAGGGCGGGTTCGTGGCGATCACATCGCACTGCACGTCGCCGATGGCGGCCGGCCCATCGCCCAGGATCACCTCGGCGTTGCTCAACCGGTTGTGCGCCACGCTGCGCCGTGCGGCCTCCACGGCGATGATGTTGCTGTCCACCAGGTAGACATGCCCTCGCGGCGCCCTCAGCGCTGCGACCACCCCGATGACCCCGTATCCGCACCCCACGTCCAGCACCACATCTTCCGGCCCCACCTTGAAGTTCTCCAACAACAGGCGGGTGGCCGCGTCAAGGCGATCCCATGAGAAGATGCCGGGCTTGGAGATCATCTCCAGTTGTTGATCCCCGAACTCCACGACGATGGGGCGGTACCGGAAGTAATCCTCGTCAGGCTCTGCCGGGGGTCCCTCGCCTCGCACGGCCAGCGCCGCCCGGTAGCCCTTTTCGATCTCCAGCGTTTCCGCGCGGCCGAATAGGGCCGCGGCCCGTTTGATCCACGTTCGGATCCCACCCGCCTTGGGGCCGGCGAAGTAGAAGCGCCCTCCTGGACGCAGCAGCCGATGGGCGTCCACCAGGAATTGCATCACCACACGCTTGCCGGCGTTCACTGGCAGGTTGCTGAGCACCACATCATAGCGTTGGTCCGCCACGGCCTGGGCGCAGTCGCTGACCAGCACCCGGGCGTTGGTCACGCCGTTGAGCGCCAGGTTGGCCTCGGCCAGCCGGGTGGCCACCACGTTGCAGTCCACCAGATCGACGTGGCCTTCGGGGCCGGTCAGCCGGGCGGCCACCAGTCCCAGCACGCCGTAGCCGCATCCCAGATCCAGAACCCGCTCGCCGGGGTGGATCTCCATCACATCCAGCAGGATCCGCGCGCCGGTGTCCAGACGTTCCCAGGAGAAGACGCCCACCTGTGTGTGTAGCTCGAACGTCAGGCCGTGGGTCTCCACCTCCAGCTCGGCCGTGTCCCAGTCGGCTGGTAGGGAGGGGGTTGCTCGCGGGGGACGTTCTCTTCCGCCTCTCGGTCGTGGCGTCATGTGTCTCCTCTCAGAAGGCGCCCCGGCGCCAGAGGACCATCGCACCGGCCAGGGCCCGGATCCCTCCGGCGATGAACAGGGCCGTCGTGATCCCTATGGCTCCCGCGACCCCGGAGCCGGCCAGCGGCGCGGCGAAGATGGCCACGTTGGATAGCACGGAGAAGATGGCGATGAATCGCGCTCGGTCCGCGTCCGGGGCGATCTGGATCAGCGTGTTGTACAGGGAGATGTTCATGCCGGCGGCGAGCAGTCCGCCCAGCACGGCGATGCCCAGCAGCGGCGGTAGCGTATGGGTGAGTGCCGTCAGGATGGGATAGAGGGACAATCCCAACATGCTGACCCCGAGCACGCGTTGGTTGCCCCATCGCTGCAGGATGCGGTCCATGAGCAGGGCCGACACCACCGAGGTGCCGCTCATCAGGGTGAAGATCAGGCTGACGAAGGCATCGGACGCGCCCAGCACCCGTACCCAGTAGATGGGAAAGAGGGGGATCGCCATGAAGAGCCCCCACTGAAACACGAAGGCGGCCAGCGTGAAGAAGCGAAATCGACGGTCGGCCCAGAAGAGCCGGAACCCCTCGATCAGATCCCGCACCCCCCGGGTGGAGGGTGGGGGCTCCGCTCGTTCGGGGATATCCAGTCGGCTGACCGCGTAAAGGCTGCCCATCCCCGCCAGGAAGGCGATCAGGAACAGGATCTGGTAGTTGAGCGGGACGGGAAGCAGGGCGAGGACCGAGCCGGATGCCAGGACCGTGAGCGTGGAGGTGGCGCCCATCAGTGCGTTGCGCCGGCTGATGACGTACCCCAGGCGCTCCTTGGAGATGGCCTCCGGCAGCATGGAGGAGAACCCCACGTTGGCCAGGCCGAACGGGAAGGCCTGGAGCGCGGCGAGGATGATCAGCCCGGGCACCACCCACGGACGTGGCAGGATCCATGGCAGGAGGGCCATCAGCAGGTAGCCCAGCCGGTGGGAGAACAGCGCCTTCAGCACCAACGGCAGCAGATGCCGCTGGCGGGCCACGATCTGCCCCGCAGGGATCAGCCAGAAGATGGAGATCAGCGCCGGAGCTGAGGTCAGCGCGCCGACCTGGACCTTGGTCGCGCCGAGACGCACGGCGTACACGCCGAGGAAGTTGAAGGCGATCCCGGCCAGAATACCGAACCAGGCGATGTCCCAATACAGATACCGGCGGTTGTGTCGCTCGCGTGGCGTAGCCAGCGTGTCAACGCCGGGAGCGATGGCCGCCAATGGCCACCGTCTCTGCCACCACCCAGAGACCCTCTGGGCTATCCACGGCGGAAGACGATCCATAAGGCACCGCCTGTGTTGCGGGATGTACGACCGGCGCTATGGTACACAGGCTCAACCGAGCCGTCAAACCAGGACAAGAGCCTGAGAGCGTGTCTAAAAATTTACCGGCACGATGTTCTGAGGGGGGCCTCAACGACCAGTTCCACAGGAGGAGATGTGGAGGGGTCCTCCCCGCTTGGGGGAAGGGGGCTCAACGGTGGGGGGATACGTCTGGCTATGTCATGTGGCGGGAGAAGCCGAGAAGGCGTATACGGACACGGCATCTTACCGTGCCCTGGCGGGCGTTGACGTCGGCGGGGATCGAGAGGTATACTGAAGCTGTGAGGGATCTCCGCGTCATGGAGCGGACCATTTCTGCCGGCTGCGAACAGGATGGTCTTGCATATCGCCTCGGGTGGGACCTTTCGAGGCGACTTGTGACGAGGAGGACTGGATCATGAGCGCGAATCGGGTCTACACGTTGGTTGCCACAGTGATCGTGGCCTTGCTGCTGATCGCCTATCTGGCCGTGGTGGCCTGGGCCGGCTATTTGAGCCTTACCATGTCGGAGAAGCCCTCCGTCCCCGCGGCCGTGACCAATCTCTTCACGGGGGTGGCCGGCCTCATCGCAGCCCACTTCGCGGCCGTCTACGGGCTCTCGCAGGCGGGGCCGGCGAACGTCCGAGCCCAGCTGCGCTCCGTGCGCACGTGGGTGAGGGGGCCCGCCGAGATGCAAGGTGGGGGCGATGAACTCCGCCAGTGGATCTCCGTGATCGCTGTGGTGGTCTATCTGATCAGCGTCCTGCTCGCCTGGCTGTTCTGGTTTGTGGACGGCCTCTCTGAGAACACGGCGGATCTGGTGAAGAACTTGGCGACGACGGGCGTGGGGGCCTTCCTGGGCGTCCTCGCCTTCATGCTGCGGCTGCCGTCGCGCTAGACGATCGCGGTGGGCGCCGGAGAGGGGGGATCTGCGAGGCTGTCGCCGACCTTGGGACGGCCCAGGGATGTGAATCGGGTAGGATTGACGGAACCGCCCTCGCCGGGTATACTCCTTTTCGCTGGCTGGACGGCGCAACCCTGGTTTTTGCGCCGTCCAGCGCTTGTTGGTGGCGCCGCTTTGGCGAACGTGTTTCCTGCCCGTGTGGTGCTGCCGTGCGTTCGGCCGGCATTTGATATGGAGGTGAGTAGGCGTGAAGTCCTTAGGACGTATATCGGTTTTCCCTGCCATTCCGGAGCGCATTCACCGCTTGAACGAACTAGCCTATAACCTGTGGTGGAGCTGGCATCCGCGAGCGCAGGCGTTGTATCGAGAGTTGGACCCGGAATTGTGGGAACGGGTGGATCATAATCCGGTGAAGTTGCTGCGCGGCCTGGCGCAGGAGCGTCTGAACGCTGCTGCGGCCAGCCCTGAGTATCTGGCGCTGTACGATCGGGTGATGGAGGACTTCGACGCATATATGCAGTCCCCATCCACCTGGTTCTCCCAGCAGCATCCCGAGGCCAAGGACGAGCTGATCGCGTATTTCTCCGCCGAGTTCGGATTGCATGAGGCGTTGCCGATCTACTCCGGCGGTCTGGGCGTGTTGTCCGGCGACCACTGCAAGACGGCCAGCGATCTGGGGCTGCCCTTTGTTGGCGTGGGGTTCCTTTATCCCCAGGGATATTTCAAGCAGCATATCGATTCATCCGGCTGGCAGCAGGCCAGTTATGAGAAGATCAACTTCTCCGAGGTGCCCGCTCGTCCGGCCCTGGACGACAACGGCCAGCAGGTGATGATCTCCGTTGAACTCCCCGGGCGCACCATCTACGCTCGAGTATGGCACTTCCAGGTCGGGCGGGTTTCCCTCTATCTCCTGGACACGGACGTCGCGCGCAACGCTCCGGCGGATCGAGAGCTCTTCGCCCGGCTGTATGGGGGCGATCATGAGATGCGCATCTCCCAGGAGATCATGCTGGGCATCGGCGGTGTGCGCGCCCTGCGCGCCCTGGGCATTCGTCCCACGGCGTGGCATATGAACGAGGGACACGCGGCGTTCCTGGTGTTGGAGCGCATGCGGGAGCTGGTCGCGCAGGGGGTGCCCTTCCCCGTCGCCCGCGAGGTGGTCATGGCGAGCACGGTGTTCACGACCCATACCCCCGTCCCGGCCGGCCATGACACCTTCGGCTTTGATCTGATGGACAAGTATTTCGGCTCGTTCTGGCCGCAGCTGGGGATCGATCGGGAGACGTTCTTGCAGCTAGGGCGCTATGACTATCCGTGGGGGCCCCAGTTCAGCATGACGGTGTTGGCGTTGCGCATGTCGGGCAGGCGCAACGGCGTGAGCCAGCTTCATGGCGAGGTCTCCCGCCGGATGTGGCAATCCATATGGCCGGAAACCCCGGTGGAGGAGGTGCCCATCGGGGCCATCACCAACGGCGTGCATACCGAGTCCTGGCTGGCGCCCGAGCTGGCCGCCCTGTTCGATCAGTATCTGCCTTCGGACTGGCGCCAGCGGTTGGACGACCCGGAGACATGGGAGCGGGTTTCGGAGATCCCGGCCGAGTCCTTGTGGGGGATTCACCTCCACCTCAAGCGTCGGATGATCGATTTCATCCGGGAGCGGGTGCGCTCGCAGCGGCTTCGGCATGGCGAGTCGGTGCGGCAGGTCGCGGCTGTGGATGACCTCCTCGATCCGGACGCGCTCACCATTGGGTTCGCCCGCCGGTTCGCCACCTATAAGCGTGCCACGCTGATCTTCCGGGATCTGGATCGCATTCGCGCGCTGTTGAGTGATCCCGATCGGCCGGTGCAGATCATTTTCGCCGGCAAGGCCCACCCGGCTGACGAGCCCGGAAAGAAGCTGATCCAGCGCATCCACCAGCTCTCACAGCAGCCGGAGTTTCAGGGGCGTATCATCTTCGTGGAAGACTACGATATGAACATCGCCCGTTACCTGGTGCAGGGCGCGGACCTGTGGCTGAACAACCCGCGACGGCCCAATGAGGCCAGTGGCACCAGCGGCCAGAAGGCGGCCGCCAACGGCATCCTCAATTGCTCCACGCTGGATGGATGGTGGCCGGAGGGGTTTAACGGGAAGAACGGCTGGGCGTTTGGTGAGACGCGGGAGTTTCAAGATCCCGATATGCAGGACGAGGCGGATGCGCTGGCCCTTTATGCCACGCTGGAGCAGGAGGTCGTGCCCCTGTTCTACGACCGTGATGAGGCCGGGGTGCCGCATGGCTGGGTGCAATGGATGAAGGAGGCGATTCGCTCCGTGGCGCCGCGGTTCAACACGCGGCGGATGGTGCGGGAGTATATCGAGCGGATGTACCTGCCCGCGGCCGCGCATGGGCACGCGCTATCCGAGAACGACTTCGCCCGGGCGAGGGAGCTGGCCGAGTGGCGAGAGCGGGTCGCTGCCTCCTGGCCCCAGGTGACGATCGCCGCGCAGGGGCCGGAGGATCGGGCGATCACTCTGGGCCAGGAAGTGGAGGTGACGGCCGAGGTCTCCCTGGATGGGCTATCCCCGGACGACGTGGTTGTAGAGGTCGTTTACGGTCTCCAGTATGATGACACATTCGAGGAGCTGAAGGCGGTGCCGATGGCCCTGGTGGAGACGATGGAGTCCGGGCGGTATCGGTATCAGGTGCGGTTGCGTCCGGAGTCCAGCGGGAACTACACGTACGGCGTGCGCGTTTTGCCGGTGCATCCGGCTTTGCCGGACAAGTTCGATACCCGGCTGGTGCGCTGGGCCTGAGAGCGTGTCTGAGAATTTACCGGCAAAATGTCTGAGGGGTCTCCCTCAACGACCAGCTCCACAGGGGGAGGTGTGGAGGGGTCCTCCCCTCCACGGAAATCCCACTTTTCCGGCCTGCACCTGCCT
>JAADGJ010000032.1:0-6506 GCA_013152435.1 Chloroflexota bacterium
ACCCCAAAGATACGGGGCCACGCTTCCATATCGCTTAACTTGGTACCAATGGGACCCCTTCACGGAAACCCCCACGTTTCCGGCCTGTACCTGCCTTTCTCGGCCCTTCCCGAAGGACCCAGGCTGAGGCCGGGCAGGTCGAAGGCAAAAGAAGAGCTTTTTCCGGAGGGGAGAGACCCGGAGGGCCTCCCCCCAGCAAAGGCAACGGTGTTTTTCAGACGCACTCTGAGAGGACAGTTTGCCTATGAGTTCGCCCGGATCACGCGGCGCTGTCCGTATTGCCGCCGGTAATACTCCTGGAATTCACCGCTCTTGATCTTTCGCCACCACCACTCGTTTTCCACATACCAGCGTACCGTCTTTCGGATGGCCTCCTCGTGGGTGTGCCGCGGTTGCCATCCGAGGCTCTTCAATTTGTCCACGTTCAGGGAGTACCGGCGGTCGTGGCCCGGGCGGTCCTCCACGTGCTGGATCAGGCTGCGCGGCTTCCCCAGCTCGTCGAGCAGGATCTCGACCATCTTGAGGTTTTCCATCTCCTGCCCCGTGCCCACGTTGTAGATCTCGCCGATCTTCCCCCGTTGCAGCACGATGTCGATGGCCTCACAGTGGTCCAGCACATATTGGTAGTCTCGCATCTGCCGGCCGTCGCCGTAGACGGGAAGCGGCAGGTCGTCGATGGCGTTGGTCGCGAACAGGGGGACGACCTTCTCCGGGTACTGGTATGGGCCGATGTTGTTGGCGCCGCGGGTGATGGTGATGGGCAATCCGTAGGTGGTGTGGTAGGCGAGCACCATTAGATCGGCGCTGGCCTTGCTGGCGGCATAGGGACTCCGGGGCGCGACCGGGTCCGTCTCCAGGGAGGAGTGTCCGGGGGGCACATCTCCGTACACCTCGTCGGTGCTGATCTGATGGTATCGCTCCAGCTGGAATCGTCGCGCGGCCTCCAGGAGCACGTAGGTGCCGTACACATCCGTCTGAATGAACGCGTCGGGATCCATGATGGATCGGTCGACGTGGGTCTCCGCCGCGAAGTTGACGATCGTGTCGATGTCATGCTCCTGGATCACGCGCTCCACGATCTCTTTGTCGCAGATGTCGCCGCGCACGAAGTGATACCGGGGATCGTCCTGAACGTCCAACAGGTTGTCCAGGTTACCCGCGTAGGTCAGCTTGTCCAGCACGACCACCCGGATATCCTCGTATCGGTCCAGCAGGTAGCGCACGAAATTGGAGCCGATGAATCCGGCCCCGCCGGTGATCAGGTAGTTACGCATGGCTCCCTCCTCCATTCCCCTTGGCGCCACGGCGCGGGCGAGTATGCCAGCCGGGATCAGCGCCGCTGCGCCTCAGCAGTGGACGCCCGGCCGCTCTCCGTCGCTGCAGGCGGCGCCGCAGGATCTCCCTCCGGCGTGGACGGCGCCTCAGCGGCAGCGGGAACGTGAAGTCCAGGGTCAGGGTCGGTGAGGCGGCGTGGTTGCCGGATATGGTGCGGCGGCGCTCCTCGATGGCACCCCACGCGATCAGGAAACAGACGTGTCCCGTCTCCGTCAGGATATCGGCGGCTCCCCTCAGGACCTGCTCTGCCCGTTCCAGCCGCTCGTACAATGCTGGCCAGATCCGATCCCGCAGCTCGTACATGCGGGTGATCGCCCCGGGCGAGCTGCTCACATGTGCCGAACGCAGGGCCGGCAGGAACTGTTCCATGCAGAACCGCTCGGCCGCCCGGAAGGAGGGGGAGAGCAGGTCCGCGTACAGGCGGACATGCACCAGGCTCCCGCTCTCCTCCACCTGGCACATCAGCGCCGCGTGTGGGGAGCGCAGGTCGAAGTAAGGGCCGGGCTCGAACGGATGCCAGTGTCCGTACACGCTCTCCAGGCGCACCACCCGTTCGGCGAGAATGGACACCGCGTTGGCCAGGATCCTCGCCTCCCTGGCGACATCGCAGGAGTCCGGCACCCGATAGGCGGGAACGAGATCGGCCGCCTCAAACGCTGCGGCGGCCGAGTGTGTGGGCTCGAGCTGGTCCAACTGACGAAGCGCCTGTCTCAGCGCGGGAAAGGAACGTATCATAGACGCCTACAGCAATCCTACCTTGCTGTTATCCCCCAGTGTCATTTTGTACGCCCGCGGCTTCATGCGCGAGCGGGTGATCTCCACGTTCCGACCGATCAGGCTGTCCTCAATGCGGGTCGGGACGTCGATGATGCGGCTATTCTCTAAGACGATGCAATGCTCGATCTCGCAACGCTCGATTACGCAGTGGTGGTAGATGGATGTGTAGGGGCCGATGTACGCGTTCACCACGCGGGTCTCCTCGCCGATGATGGCCGGGCCGCGAATCACGCTGTTGATGATCTGGGCGCCCCGCTCGATGACCACCCGGCCGTTCACCTCGGAATCCGGCGAGATGGTGCCCTCGTTGCGCGGCTCCAGCTCCTCCAGGACCCGGTTGTTGGCCTCCAGCATGTCGATGGGCTTCCCCGTGTCGATCCACCACCCCCGGTGAATGTAGGGGTACACGCGATATCCCGCGTCCACCAGCCACTGGATGGCGTCCGTGATCTCCAGCTCGCCTCGCCAGGAGGGACGGATGTTCTCCACCGCCTCGAATACGTGGTGGTCGAACATGTAGATGCCCACCAGCGCCAGGTTCGATTTGGGGTTCTTGGGCTTCTCCACCAGGCGTATGATGCGTCCCTCGCTGTCCAGCTCCGCCACGCCGTAGTGTTGTGGCTCCTCCACCTCCGTGAGCACGATCTGGCAATTCCAATCGCTCTCCGCGAATTGGCGGATCAGGGAGCTGATGCCCCCCTGGATCACGTTGTCTCCCAGGAACATGACGAACCGCTCATCGCCCAGGAAGTCCCGGCTGATCTTGACCGCGTGGGCCAGCCCCAGCGGTGCCTCCTGCTGGATGTAGGTGATCTTCACACCCCAGCGCGATCCATCCCCGACGGCCTCCCGGATCTGCGGCCCCGTGTCCCCGATCACGACGCCGATGTCCACGATGCCTGCGTCGCGGATGGCCTCGATGACCCGGAACAGCACCGGCTTGTTGGCCACCGGCACCAGCTGTTTGGCATTGGTGTACGTGATGGGGTAGAGTCGGGAGCCCTTCCCACCGCTGAGGATCAGTCCTTTCATCGGTTCACCCTTTCCGCGTGACTCCGGAGGCTTGTAGATAAGCGCTCGAGCGATCTGATGCGCTCAGGTGTAGTACGTGTGCAGCGTCTTGTCCAGCATCACGTTGTTCAGGACGGCGCCGATCAGCCGGGCGTTCACCCGATCCAGGACCTCCTTGGCGCGCTGGGCGAACTGTCGCTTTGTCGAGCCGGCGTTGATGACCAGCAGCACGCCATCCAGCTTGCTGGCCAGCACGGCGGCGTCCGTCACGGCGATCACCGGCGGGGCGTCGAACAGCACCAGGTCCGCCTCTCCCGCCAGCCGCTCGATGACCTGATTCATGCGTTGGGAGGCCAACAGCTCCGCCGGATTCGGCGGGAGCGGCCCGCTGGGCAGCACCCACAGCCCCGGCACCTCCGTCTCTTGCAGGGGCGGCTGTGCCAGGGCGCTCTCGTCCCGCACCATGGTCGTCAGCCCCACCCCGTTGGAGAGGGAGAAGATCTCGTGCTGGCGGGGGCGGCGCAGGTCGCAGTCGGCGATGATCACCCGCCGGCCGGTCTGGGCGGTCGTGACGGCCAAGTTGGCCAGCGTCGTCGATTTCCCCTCGTCCGGACCGGGGGAGGTGATCAACAGGGTGCGCAGCGGGTGGTCCAGGCTGGAGAACTCCAGGTTCGTGCGCAGGCTGCGGTATGCCTCCGCAACGGGCGAACGCGGTTCCGTGATCGTGATCAGATTCAAAGCCATATCGCTCACCTTATGTGGTGTGCTGAGCCAGTTCGGACGGCCGGCGCCGGGAGCGTCCTCGGGGCTGGTCCTTGTCCGGCTGCCCGGGGATGGCACCCAATACCGGGATCCCCAACGCCCGTTCCACGCTCTCCGGCGAGCGCAGGATGTCCGATTCCAGCCACTCCAGGAAGAAGACGACGAGGCCGCCCACCAGGAGGCCCAATAGCCCTCCAGCGATGGCGTTGAAGAGCGGCTTGGGGCGGATCTGAGGGGCGTCCCGCACGTCGTCCACGATCCTCACCTCGATGCGGTCGCGCTTGTCCTGCTCCTGGTTCCAGCGCTGGCGGTCCTCGACGAAGATCTCCGCCATCGTCTGGGCCATGAGCTTGGCCTCCTCTGGGGAGCGGCTCTCCGCGTCGATCTGTAAGCTGAAGTTCGATGAATCCGACGAGATGGTGATCCTCTCCAGGAATTGGTACGAGTTCATGTCCAGTTGCGCGCGCTCGATGACCCGGTTGGCCATCTTGTGCGTGCGCAGGTTCAGCACGTAGTTGCGCAGAATGTCCTTGACGGTGTTGCTGAGCCCCCAGTCATAGCGCGCAGGCTCCACGCTGAGTTTGACGCTGGCCCGGTATACGGGCGCCTGTAGCTTGCTGAACCCAAAGGCCCCCACGGCCGCCAGCACGGCGACCACGATGATGATCCATCCTCGCTTGCGCAAGATCTTCAGATAGTCTCGAATCTCCATGGCTTCCCCTTACGATGACCGTGGGATTTCACCCACCACGGTGATCCCCAATGCCTCCAGATCTGCCGGGCCGCGCACGCTGTCGTCCAGGTAGTCGAGAAGGAAGGCCAGCGCGATGCCAGCCACCAGCCCTAGAAACAGACGCAAGGGCAGGTCCAATCGTTCCCTGGGGGAGGGGCCTACCGGGACGATGGCGCCGCGGTCGATCAGGTGTGCCTCTACGTCGTCCGCCATGGTCTGCGGCAGGAAGGCACCCGCCTCCTCGCCCAGCACGGCTGCTGCGGCCTCGGCGATGGCTGCCAGCTGGTCCGGGTCCCCCCAGGTGATGGAGAGCGTGAGCACCCGGTGGAGCTTCCCCGCCTGGGTGCTGCCCTGGATGGCTCCTGGCGGAACCGTGATTCCCCTGTCGGCCAGTCGCTGGCTGACCGCCCGGGCGAACTCGCTGCGCCGTACCACCTCGCTCAGGTCGTCCACCAGGTATTCGGACGCCAGCCAGGTGTAGTAGCGATCATACGTGTAGTAATCGCCGGTGCGCGGCTCCGGCCGCACGCCCACGCTGAAGCTGAGGGAGGTGGCGTACGTCACGGGACGTGGCTGCCACGGCCGGCGGGCCACCAGCCACCATAGTGCTGTGAGCGCGATCAGGACCACTGGCAGCCACCAGCGTCGTCGGATGATCGCCCAATAGGAACGCAGCTCCACCTTACGCCGGCCTCCATGAAGGTCAAAGGGTTTGATGCTGCTTCAATGCCGTCTGGATGTACGCCTGGAGCTGTCTCTGGAACTCCGCCCGGCTGAACTGCTCCGCCCGGGCCCGACAGCGGGCGGGATCGAAGTCGGCCGGGTCGAACCGCTGGACCGCCTGCGCCAGCGCTTCCGCCGTCTGCTCACGGAAGAACAGCCCGGTCTCCCCCTCGATCACCGTGTCGAGCGCCCCGCCCCCGGCGTAGGCGATCACCGGCCGGCCACAGGCCATCGCCTCCAGCGGCGCGATGCCAAAGTCCTCCAGCCCCGGGAAGATGAAGGCCCGGCATCCCTGTAACAACGAGACCAGCTCCTCATCGCTCACGCGTCCCAGAAAGTGCACGTTCGGGCCCGCGCGCCGTTCCAGAGCCGGTCGATCCCGCCCGTCCCCGGCGATCCACAGGGGCAACCCCAACTGCGTGAAGGCCTCCACGGCGATGTCGATCCGCTTGTAGGGGACCAGGCGGGAGACGATGAAAAAGTAATCGCCGGCGGGTTGACCGGAAGGGCGAAATCGTTCCGTGTCCACCGGCGGATAGATGATCTCACTCTCTCGTCTGTAGAACTTGCGAACGCGCTGCCGGATCGTCCGGGAAATGGAGACGAACCGATCGACCCGATTGGCGGCCACCTGATCCCAGAGTCGTAACCAGGGGATCAACAGCCGCAGGATCGCATTCGTCCACTGGCCAAGCTCCTCACGTTGCCGATAAGCCTCGTACATCCAGACGAAGCGGGTAGGCGTCAGGCAGTAGCACACATGCAACGCTTCCGGCGCCGTGATCACCCCGTGACAGAAGCCGCTTTTGTTGCTGATGACCAGCTCGTACTCCGAGAGATCGAACGACTCGAATGCCAGGGGGTACAGCATCAGGTACCATTGGTGATGCCGGGTGACCCCGGGGAGGCGCTGCATGAACGATGTGCGAATGTCCCACGACTGATAGGTGGCGGGCATGGAGCCCGGATCGTAGATGCTGGTGTAGACGGGCGCCTCCGGGAATAGTTCCTTCAGCGCCTCCAACACTTGTTCCGCCCCACCGAACTGATTGAGCCAGTCGTGGACAATGGCGATCTTCAAGCTGTCCCCCTCCCGCGCGGCTATTGTACCAGAAGGGGGTGCAATCTACAAACACTCGAGAACCGCGGGAGTGCATCTTTTTCA
>JAADGJ010000032.1:6617-20281 GCA_013152435.1 Chloroflexota bacterium
AAAAAGCCCTTTCCCCGCCTTCGACCTGCCTTTCTCGGCCTGGGTCCTTTGGAAGGGGCCGAGGAAGGCAGGTGCAGGCCGGAAAAGTGAGATTTCCGTGGAGAGGACCTCCCCTCCACACCTCCCCCTGTGGAGCTGGTCGTTGAGGGAGATCCCTCAGACATCTTGCCGGTAGATTTTCAGGCACGCTCTAAGACCGCTGCAACCACCTTGTGGCGCTCGGGGGCTATCGAATCAGGGGGCGTGATCCTGTCGGGATTGGGAGGTGGGCTCCGGCTCGGAGCCGAGGCGGATGGGCGGGCGCAACCACTCCGCGTTGGGGCGCCCGTACCGGACGTAGGCGCTGATCCCGGTCGCCAGGAGGACGGCGCAGGCCACGCCGATGAGGACGGGCGGGATCCCCAGCCAGTCCGCTAACCCGGCGATGGTCAGCATGGGAGGGATGCCGACTAGGTTGTTCAGCATGTACTGCACGGCGAACACCCGCCCGCGCAGTGGGGCGGGCGTCTCCTCCTGCACGATCGTCTGGGCCAGGATATTGGCCGCGGACATGCTCATCCCCAGCAGGAAGCTCAGCCCGATGACGGCGGAGAGCAACCCCAGGCCGGCGGTGGTGCCCATTTGCGCCCGGTGGATCAGGAATGAGCGGCTCAGGATGCCCAGGCCGGCGAAGGAGAGCCCGGCGGCCAGCAGCGCCAGATGCCCCAGCACATCCTTTCGCAGCCGATACCCCCATCGCCCCAGGGCGCCGGTGGCTAGCAGCATGCCTACCCCGGCCGGGGCGAAGACCAGCACGGCGTCCTCCGGCGCCATGCCCAGCACGCGAGCCGCAAAGCCGGGCGTCAGCATCGCCAGGATCATGATCAGGGTGGCGATGACCGTCAGATGCGACATGGCGACCGCCACGGTCCGCTCGCGCAGGACGAACGCCCATCCCTCTTTCAGGTTGGCGCGCAGCCGCTCCCATCCGGCCCCTACCCCCTCTTCCTCGGCGGAATGGGAGCGCACACGGTCCCTGGGGATCTGGGCGACGGAGAGCGTCGCCAGCACGTACATCACCGCGATGACGATGAAGCCTCCCCGTATGCCCACCGCCTTCACGATCAGCGGCCCCAGGATGATCAGCCCGACGACCTGGGAGCCGGCCAGGGTCAGGTTGAACAGGGCGTTCGCCGCGACCAGGTTGTGCCTGCCGACCAGCAGGGGGATCGTCGCCGCCTCGGCCGGGCTGAAGAATTGCCCCACGGTGGAGGCGACGAAGGCGATGGCATAGACCGCCAGGAGCAGCGACCATCCCTCCCAGCGTCCCAGCACGAGGAAGTATCCCAGGGTCAGGATCACGCGGAGCGCGTTGGAGGCGATGAGCACCCACTTCTTGGGGATGTGGTCCACCACCACGCCGGCGATGGGACTCACCAGGATCCCGGGCAGGGTGAACGCGAGGATCATCAGGCCCAGATGGGTGCTGGAGCCCGTCATGTGCTCGATCAGCACCATCTGCATGAAATTGATCCCGTTCTGGGCTGTCTGCGCCAGCGCCTGAGCGGTCCACAGGGCACGGAAGGGGCGGTTGGCGAGGACCGGGCCGAAGCCGCTTTGGGATTGGGCCGCCATCGTCACGGCCTCGGATCACGACCGGTCGGCGGAGGCGGCCGGATCAGCGGACCCCTCCGACGTCGCACCGCCGCGCCTTACCAACGTCTTCATGCGGCGTTGGAATCGGCTGCGGGGCAGGAGGACACGACGCCCGCATTGGCAACATCGGATGCCGATGTCGGCGCCCAGGCGTACCACTTCCCACTCATAGCTGCCGCATGGGTGCGGCTTGCGCATGCGAACGATGTCGCCGATGTGAATATCAAGCGTCATGCCATCTCCTGTTCAGGATGCCTTGGCGTTCTCTCAGGTGATGTCTCTCTGAACAGGACGGGCGATGGGGCGGATCGCCGATGTCCGGTGGGGAGATTATAGCACATTTTGCGGATGGTCTCGATATCGCGGGCGATCACAGGTAGCGGACCCAGAGATACAGGGTGGAGATGAGCATGGCCATCACCGTGGTGGGGATCCCGTAGCGCAGGAAATCACGGAAGCTGATGGGATGGCCGCTGCGCTCGGCCAGGCTGGCGATCACGACGTTGGCGGAAGCGCCCACCAGCGTGGCATTGCCGCCCAGATCCGCCCCCATCGCCAGCGCCCACCACAACGGCCCGATGGGCATGGCTCGCCCCATGCTCTCGATAAAGGGGATCATCGTGGCCGTGTACGGGATGTTGTCGATGATGGCGGACGCGAAGGCCGATAGCCACAGAATCGAGATGGCCGCCAGGCGGAGGTCGTTGCCGATGATCCGCAGCGCGGCCTCGGCGATCGCGTCGATGAGCCCAACCGCCACCACCCCTTCGACGGCGATGAACAGGCCGACGAAGAAGAACAACGTCGGCCACTCCACCTCGGCCATGGTGTGATGGAGGTCCTGCCGCGTCCAGATGAGCAGGATGGTGGCGCCGGTCAGGGCGATCGTGGCGGGCTCCAGGTGCAATACCCCGTGTACCAGGAACCCGATGATCGTGCCCGTCAGGACGATCAGGGAGCGTCGCAGGAGCTGGGGCTGGGTGATCAGGGTGCTGGTATCCACCTCCTTCAAGCCGGTGACGCGCCCGGCTTCCGGTCTCAGCTGGCGGTGGAACAGGACCCACGCCAGGCCGAGGAAGGCGATGAAGGTCAGGATCGAGATCGGCCCCATGTGCCACAGGAAGGTGGCGAAGTCGATCCCCGCCGCGCTGCCGATCAGGATATTCGGGGGGTCGCCGATGAGCGTGGCCGCCCCGCCGATGTTGGAGGCCAGGATCTCCGCGATGAGATAGGGCAGCGGACTGACGCCGAGGTTGGAGGCGATGAAGAGCGTGATGGGGCCCACGAGGATGACCACGGTGACGTTGTCCAGGATGGCGGAGCTCACGGCGGTGATGAAGGACAGGATCACCAGGATGCGGAAGGGGCTGCCCTGTCCGATGATCACCGCGTGCACGGCGATCCATTGGAACACGCCGGTCTCGCGCAGCACGTTGGCGATGATCATCATGCCGGTCAGGAGGAAGATCACATTGAAATCGATGGCCTGGAAGGCCTCGTGTTGCTCCACGACCCCCAGCCAGATCATGGCCAGGCCGCCCAGCAGGGCGGCCAACGTGCGCGGCACGCGCTCGCTGACGATCAACGCGTAGGTGAAGAAGAAGATCACTCCGGCGATCAGCGTCTGGTTCATGGATGCTACTCCTGCTGCTCCTGTCCTGCGCTCTCTTTGGGCTCACCCTCCGGCTGGCCCTCCGAGGCCGAGAGCCATACGTCCAGGAGCCCCAGCAGGTTGATATAGCCCACGACGTGGTAATCATCGTCGACGACGGGCAATCCCTGGAGGCCCTGGACGCCCAGCTCGTGCATCTTGCGGAACGCATCCTCCACGGTGTCATCCAGCTTGACCCAGACGGGGGGTAGCATGGCGGCCTTGACCTGGCGCACCTGACTCCGCTGGGCGAAATCGGCGACGCTGTCCCAGTCGGTGACGTGGGAGAGGAACTCCTCCGGTATGATGTGCAGGAACACGTCCTGCGCGATGGTGGAGAGGGGGAGGACGCCCACCAGCCGGTTTTCGTCATTCACCACGCAGGCGCAGTGGACGCTGGGTTGCTGGATCATCGCCCGCGCGGCCTCCTCCAGCGTGTCGTCCTCGTGCACGATCACGGGAGGCAGCTTCAGGACGGCCGAGATGGGCGTGCGACGGGTGATCGTGCGCGGCCCTGTAGGGGCCAACATGGGGGGCTGTTCGGAGGGCGGCGCAGGAGGCTGCTTGCGCACCCCCAGGGAAAGGGAGACCGGCAGCACCAGCAGCAGGCCGCCGTGGGGCTGATCGAACCCGCCCGTCACCTGCTTCGCCTCCGCGACCGCGTGCTCCAGGATGGTCTCATCGTCGATGGCCGCCAGCAGGATGCGGCCGCGCACTTCCTCCGCCTGAAACAGGCCGCGCAGCGCCGCGGGCAAGGGCAGGCCGCTTCGCTCCAGCCAACGGCGGGCCCGGAATCCGCCGACGCTGTCCACGATGGTCACGCCGGGCACACCCGCTTTCTCCCACGCCTGCATGAGTTGCGGCACCTGCTCCAGGTGGCTCAGGATCACGATCAGCAGATGGGATGACATCTTCCCCTCCCTCGAACACCTCACAAGCCGGGTAGATAGCCTCTGCCGCCATTCAGGAGCGTAGGGGCGATCGTCCCCACCCTAGAGCCCTTGGGGGGGATTGCGTTATGGGCACGGTGTGCCCTGCGCTGTTGCTGGGGGATGGCTTGGCGGAGGCCACGGTTGTCTTTATACGATCAGAACCTTCACCCCGGTGGACTTCTCCACCTCCTGAGCAAAGGGGGTGACCCCCTGCTGGTCGAACACCTGCTTGGCGGCTCCGGCCTGGGGCCGCCCCAATATCAGAAGGTCTGCTCCTACCTCCCGAACGAACTGGGGGATCACGTCGCGGACCTTCCCCTCCCGGACGACCACTTCGGACTCCACCCCCTGAGCCTGGGCGCGTTCCTGCGCCATCAGCAGGAGGAAGTTCCCCATCCCCCTCACCTCGCGTCCCACGTCCACCACGATGGGGGCGGCCGTGTCGCCCACGAAGTCCACGTCCACCACGTAGAGGAAGATCAGGCGAGCGTTCCGCTCCTTCGCCAATTCGATGGCTCGATCCTGGGCCGGATAGCTCGCCTCGCCGCCGCGTGTCGCGCAGACGATCACGGGCCGCTTGCGGTCCTGGAAGCCCTCAGGGGCCGAGGAGGTATGGCCCTCCTGGCCGGTTTCGTGTTCAACCATCTCCGCTTTCTCCTCATGTGCGCATGGGTTTGGCCTCTGCGCGCGTCCCTCCCGTTTGTGGGGAGCACGTCGGCAGAGGCCGGCATTGGGCGGTCCCCATCCAAGCACAGTTTGCCTTTCGTTGCAACCCCGGCGGTCCGGTGAATCGATCCCATCCGGTGTCGATGTCCGGCGCGCGATGTCGCCCGCGTGTGGGTGACCTCATCAGTATCGCACCAACAGATAGAGGGTTGAGAGCAGCAGCATCACCAGCGTCGTGGGGACGCCGACCTTCGCAAATCCCTTGAATGACAGCGGGTAGCCCGCCCGCTCGGCGATGCCGGCCGTGACGATGTTGGCGGCCGCTCCGATCGTTGTGGCGTTCCCGCCCAGGTCCGCCCCCAGCGCCAGGGCCCAGTACAGCACCCCGTTCGAGGCCCCCGGCACGGTCTGCGTCAGGTATCCGGCCACGGGCAGCATGGCGGCGGTGAAGGGGATATTCTCCGTCACCGCGGATCCCAGGGCGGGCACCCACAGCATCAGGAGCATGGCCATGGACAGGCTATCTCCGGCGATGTTCCCGATCGCCTCCGCGATCACCTGAATGGCACCCACGTCCTCCAGGGCGCCCACCAGGATGAACAGCGACATGAAGAAGAGCAACGTCGTCCAGTCCACCTCCTGGACCATGTCATGGACGCTGGGGCGAGCCCACATCATCAGCCCAACGGCGCCCACCATCGCGGCCACCGCCGGGGGCATCTTCAGCAGGTCTCCCAGGAAGAAGAGGGCGAGGGTGATGACGGCCATGATCCCCGCCTTGCGCAACAGCGTCCGATCGCTGATTTGGGCCGCCTCCGCCAGGTGTGTCTCCAGGGTGCCCGACCGGCCGGTGTGCCCCTGTCGATAATCCTCTCGATAGAGGAACCAGGCGATACCGACGAATACCAGCGTGAGCAGGACGACGATGGGCCCCAGATTGGTCAGGAAGGAGGCGAAGCTCAGGTGGGCATAGGAGCCGATCAGGGTGTTCGGCGGGTCGCCGATCAGCGTGGCCGTCCCTCCGATGTTCGACGCCAGCGTCTCCGGGATCAGGAGCGCCAGCGGGTTGATCCCCATCATCAAGGCGATCTCCACCGTGACGGGCGCGACCAGGAGCATGATCGTCACGTTGTTGAGGAAGGCGGAGGTGAACGCCGTGATGAGGATCAGGATGGCGGATAGCGCCCATGCGTTCCCCCGGCTCATGCGATAGGCGGAGTAGGCCATCCATTGGAAGACGCCCGTGCGCCCGGTGATGGCCACGAAGATCATGAGCCCCAGGACCAGGAAGATCACATCGAAGTCGATGTGTTCCATGGCGCGCTCGAAGCTGAGGATGTACCAGGCCGGGAAGAACTTCCCGATCAGATAGGTCACGGCCAGTAGGGCGGTGGCCCCGGCCATCGCCGCCAGCGTCTCGTGCAGCAGGCGGAAGGAGATGGCGACGAAGGTGAGGGTGAAGACCAGGAGCGTTACAAAGAACGCCGGCGGGAAGACGCGAGGCAGGACCACCTCGCCGACGTCCGCGTAGAGGTGATCGTTGCTGCGCGTGAGCAGCCGGGCGGGGACGCCGAGCCGGGTTTCACGGAAGGAGTGGGCGTTGATCTCGATGGCCACCGGCCGCTGGCCGGATGCGATCTCCTCGGCCATGCTCGCGGGCAGACGGACCACCAGGCGGAAGAGCCCGTCGGGTTCCGAGATGATCGCCGGTACGGGGTCCCCGCTGGGGGAGAGCAGGGACTGACGGTCGCCGCTGATGAAGAGGCTGATCTCGGCTTCCGGGACGGCTAGCTGCTGGGTGTTCACGGTCCTGCCGAGCACGATCAGGAGCACATCCTGTCCTACCGATGGCCCCTGCGCGGGCGGCGGATCCTCCTGGATCTGGCCGGCGGCCCCGGCCATGCTCCATAGTCCCCAGAACAGTGCAAGTGCCAGGATGAGAGGTCGAACGCGAGGCATCCTTTCCTCCGTGCATGTGTCCGGACAGGCCCCCTGGTGTCCCATCTGCTCCTGTCCGTGAAAGCTCTGTCGGTCCGATAGCCGTCCCCGCCGTGGGAAAGTCCTGCAGCGCAGCGTTGTTCACTGCAAGACGACGACGATGTCAAATACCTCTTCAAAGAAGCGCGCCTTTTTCTGGCCGGCCCACCGCTCCGTCTCGTTGCCCGTGGCGGGCTCCAGCGTGACGATCAATCGATTCCCCTCGATCCGACAATGCAGATCCTTCACCGCGAACGTGTGTGTGCGATCCAATCCGTCCGCGAAGCGCAGGATCGCGCCCAGCCGGCGGACGATCTCCTGATCCTCCTCCGGCAGTTTGGAGAACCGGCGGTGTTTCGTCGGGTCCGGCCGCGCTCCCCGATGGTAGCGGGCGACATGGGCGACGATCTTCTTCTCTCGCTCGCTCAGCCCGGGGATGTCCCCCTTCAGGATCATGCGCAGCGCGTGCTTGTGGTGCTTCGGATAGCCGTATTCGTAGCCGATGTCGTGGAGGATCGCCGCGTATTCCAAAAGATCCGCGTACGCGTCGTCCAGCCCGTGTAGCGGGCGGGTACCCTCGAACAGCTTGCGCGCCAGCCGGGCGTCCTGCAGTGAATGCCCCTCCTCGAAGTGGTGCTGGCGGGCGAACTCCAGGACCGCCGCCCGTACGCGATCATGCCTGCTCATTCTTGTCCATCTCCCTGCACCAGCGCTCGGCTGATCTCGTTGTGTCGCCGCATGGCCCCTTCCAGATCGATGGTGCGCAGCTCCCCTTCTTCCACGACCACATGGCCATTGATCACGCTCAGGTCCACGTTTCGCGGCGTGCAGAACAGGAGCGCGGCCACGGGGTCGTGGAGGGCTCCCGCGTAGTCCACCCGATCCAGCCGGAACCCGATGAGGTCGGCTGCCATCCCGGGGGCTAGCGCGCCGATGTCGTCTCGGCCCAGGACTCGGGCGCCTCCCAGCGTGGCCAGCTCCAGCGCATCGCGGGCGCTGAGAGCGGTTGCGCCCTGGGCGACTCGCTGCAACAGCAGCGCCTGTCGCGCCTCCGCCAGCATGTGAGAGCTATCGTTGGAGGCCGAGCCATCCACGCCCAGCCCCACGGGCACCCCGGCCTTGCGCATGGCCCGGAT
Source organism: Chloroflexota bacterium (assembly GCA_013152435.1). Classification (NCBI taxonomy): domain Bacteria; kingdom Bacillati; phylum Chloroflexota; species Chloroflexota bacterium. The sequence continues at coordinate 14,615 of JAADGJ010000032.1, forward strand.
CGGCGCAATGCCGGAGCCCAGCCGCATGTTGGACGATGGGCAATGTGCCACCCCCGTGCCCGTGCGGGCCAGCAGATCGATCTCGGCCGCGTGGACGTGGACCACATGGGCGTGCCAGACGTCGTCTCCCACCCAGCCCAGTTGTTCCATGTACTGTACGGGACGCACGCTAAAGCGCTCGATGCAGAACCGTTCCTCGTCCAGCGTCTCCGCCAGGTGGGTGTGCAGGCGGACGTGGTACTGGCGCGCCAGCGCCGCCGCCTCTCGCATGAGGTCCGGCGTGACGGAGAAGGGTGAGCAGGGCGCGATGCCCACTCGGACCATGCCGAACCGCTGGGGTTGATGATAGGTCTCGATGGCCCGTCGGCAGTCTCGTAGGATCGCGTCCTCTTCCTCGACCACGGAGTCCGGCGGCAGCCCGCCCTTGGACTCGCCCAGGGACATGGCGCCCCGGGTCGGGTGGAATCGGATGCCGATCTCCTGCGCCGCCCGGATCTCGTCGTCGATGCGGGCACCGTTAGGATACAGGTAGAGATGATCGCTGGCGGTTGTGCAGCCGGAGAGGACCAGCTCGGCCAATCCCACCAGGGCGCTGGTGTAGACGGCCTCGGGCGTCAGTCGGGCCCAGATCGGGTACAGCGTCTTCAGCCAGTGGAAGAGGTCGGCGTCCTGGGCCGCCGGTACGGCTCGCGTCAGCGTCTGGTAGAGATGATGATGTGTGTTCACCAGCCCGGGTAGGATGATCATGCCCTGGGCGGAGATCACCCGGTCGGCTGTGCGATATGGCTCCGGCAGATCGTTCGTGGGGCCTACCCACTCGATCGCCGGGCCCCGGATGAACAGGGCGCCATCGGGGATCTCCCGACGCCCCTCGTCCATGGTCACGAGTAAATCGGCATGTTTCAGAAGGAGCGTGTTCATCGTTCGCAATCGCTCGCTTGGGAATGCGATGGCGCAGTATAGCATAGCGATATGCAGGGCGCCACCGGTGGGTATTCCCAATCCGTGCCCTTTTCCATGGGAATACCGTAAGGCTCATCTCCCGGGGATGCGCGGCCTCGCTGGGGGCGGCTTATCGGCCCCCACTCCATGGCTTCGGGATGCCCGCGTGGCCCGGGAAGGCCAGGCGGATTATACAGCCTTCCGGCGATGCCTGCCAATCGAGGGCGCTCTCATGCTTCGTGGGGATACACGGCCGAACACCCCCGCTCGCCCCTTGCTTGACGTCCCATCCCCGTGTATGGTAAATTACCGCTAGTATAATCCCCCATCGGCTACCCAGTACACGCGGTAGCCGACTGCTTCGGAAAGAAGTAGTCAAAGGATCAGGATCTCCCCATTGGAAATAGGCTGTCACAGGGAGGTGCCGGCTCATAGGACACCGAATGTCCTCATACCTGAGGGAAGCTTGGCCCGCTTCCACCGTTCTCCCACAGTCGCCGGTCACAAGCGATGGCGGCTGTCCGTTGGCTTCTGGCTGATTCAGACACGAAGGAGGGAATCATGATGCGTCACACCCGCTGGTGGGCCGTCATGGCCGTGTTGGTGATCTCGGCCATGGTTCTGACGGCATGCCCACAGCCTACGCCCCAGGTCGTGAAGGAGACCGTCGTCGTGAAGGAGACGGTCGTCGTCGAGAAGGAGGTGGTCAAGGAGGTCGCCGTTGAGGTGACGCCGACGCCCCCGCCCATCCCCAAGGGTGGCTTCGTCACGGAGGTAAGCTTCGCCGATGCCAAGGTATTGAATCCGATCCTGGCCTCTGATTCGGCCTCCTTCGACATCATCGGCAAGCTCTTCGAGGGATTGGTCACCACGCACTACGAGACCGGCGAGATCATCCCGCAGCTGGCCGAGTCCTGGACGGTGTCTGACGATGGGTTGACCTACACCTTCAAGCTGCGCGAAGGGCTCAAGTGGTCGGACGGCACCCCCCTGACCATGGAGGACTTCAAGTTCACCTATGACGCCGTCGCCAGCGACCTGGTGGAGACGCCGCGCAAGGACAACGTGGCCCTGATCGAGTCCATCGAGGTTCCTGATCCTCTTACAGCGATCGTCAAGTTCAAGGAGGTCGACTGCACGGCTCTGCAGAACCTCGGCCTGGGCATCCTGCCCAAGCATAAGTTCGCCGAGGACTTCAGCGACATCATGACCTCCGAGTTCAATACCGCCCCGGACGTGTCCAGCGGCCCCTTCATCTTCAAGGAGTGGGTGAAGGACGACCACATCACCCTGGTCCGCAACGATCTCTACTGGCAGGGCGCTCCCAACCTGGACGGGTGGATCTACCGCGTCGTCCCCGACAGCACGTCGGCGGTGGCCGCGCTGCGCACGGGCGAGGTGGACATCTATGATGGTGTGGACGTGCAGTTCCTCACCATGCTGGAGATGGAGCCGAACCTGACGCTGTTCAAGTACTTCGACGACGGCTATGACTACATCGGGTTCAATATGGCCAATCCGGACAACCCGCAGCCGGGTCGGGATGAGGAGGGCAACGTCATCGAGCAGGATCCGCATCCCATCCTGAGCGACAAGCTCGTCCGCCAGGCCATCGTCTACGCCATCGACCGGCCCACGGTCATCAACAAGGTCTACATGGGCCAGGGTCTGCCGTTGCATGCCAACGTGCTCCCGGCGATCAAGTGGGCCTACAACGATGAGCTGGTGCCGCGCGACTATGATCCCGACAAGGCGGCCGAGTTGCTGGATCAGGCCGGCTGGGTCCTGAACGAGGAGACGGGCATCCGCGAGAAGGACGGTATGCCGCTGAAGCTGCGCTTGGCCACCAACGCCGGCAATGTGCAGCGTGAGGACCTGGGTGTGCTCGTCCAGGATCAGCTCAAGAAGGTGGGCATTGACGTCGAATTCGAGGCGATCGAGTGGAACTCCTTCCTGGGCGTCCTGCTGGGGCAGACCTTCGACATGGTCATCATCGGCTGGACCGGCCTGGGCACGGATCCGGATGATCGCTCCTTCTGGCACACGGAGAACGATGTGCCCAACGCGGGCTTCAACTTCGTCTCCTTCAGCAACCCGGAGGTGGACGAGCTGCTGGATAAGGCTCGCTCCGTGCCCGGTTGCTCCGTGGAGGACCGCGCGCCGATGTACAAGCGCATCCAGGAGATCATCTACGATGAGCAGCCGTACAACTTCATCCGGGTGCGCCTGAGCACGCTGGCTTACAACAACCGCATCGGCAACTTCAAGCCCGGGCCGTGGGGGTACAACTGGAACATCCACGAGTGGTACGTCAAGGAGTAATGGCCTCCTGATGCCATGTCAGGGTGGGGCCCGCTCAACCGAGCGAGCCCCACCTTTTCTACATCAACATCGCGGTTCAAAGAGGATGGAAGCTCGGCGGATACAGGCCGATCCCTATCCTGATGAGGTCATCCGATGACTCGATACATTCTTCGACGTCTGTTGCAAGCGATCCCGACCCTGTTCGGTATCAGCATCGTCTCCTTCATCATCATTCAGGCGGCGCCGGGCGATCCGGTCCTGATGATGACGTTCGATCCCCGGATCACCGAGGAGACCCGTGAGGAATTGCGCCGGCAGCTGGGGCTGGATCAACCCTTGTTGATCCAGTATCTGCGCTGGCTGGAACGCCTGGTCCTGCACGGAGATCTGGGGCGATCCTACATCACGAAGCGCCCGGTGTTGGATATGATCCTGGAGCGTGTCCCGGCGACGTTGCTGTTGACGGGGACGGCACTCTTCCTGGGGCTCGTCTTAGGAGTCCCCACCGGCGTGTATGCCGCTGTGCGGCAGCGCGGCGTCTTCGATAACCTCACCCGCTTCTTCGCCGTCATCGGCAACGCCATCCCCGCCTTCTGGCTTGGTCTCATCCTCATCCTCATCTTCGCCGTCAAGCTACGCTGGTTGCCGACGGGCGGCATGTACACGCTGACGCTGGACAATAAGTTCGACCTTCTGGATCGGATCAAACACCTTCTGCTCCCCGCCCTGGTGTTGGCCACCGGATGGGTGGCCAACTTGAGCCGTTACATGCGCACGGAGACGCTGGAGGTCATCCGCCAGGATTACATCCGCACAGCCTACGCCAAGGGCTTGCGAGCGCATACCGTCTGGTTCGTCCATGCCGCTCGCAACGCGTTGATCCCCCTGGTCACCATCCTGGGCCCCGCGTTGGGGGGGCTGTTGGCCGGGGCTGTGATCACGGAGCGGGTGTTCTCCTGGCCTGGCATGGGGCGGCTGGCGATCGATGCGGTGTTCTCCCGCGATTATCCGGTCGTGATGGGGAATCTGATCATCGCGTCGGTTCTGGTGGTGATGGGAAACCTGTTATCTGACGTCTTATATGCCGTGGTGGATCCACGGGTACGACTGGAGTAGGATCAGGCGCCATGACATCTCGAACCACTGCTGCATCCGGAGCTACCTCCGGACAAACGGACGCTTCGACCGTGCTCCACCCTTGGGAGGAATTCGCCCATAAGCCGCGCAGCTTCTGGTCGATGGCCCTTTACAGCCTGCGTCATGATTGGCTGACGCTGGCGGCTATCGGCCTGTTGCTTTTCCTGGCGTTGGTTTCAGCGGCCGCTCCGTGGATCAACAAGTACATCCTGCATGTCGATCCCAATGATGTGAACCCGCAGAATTCCTTCAGCCCTCCATACATCACTGCCTACTTCCGGTGGCTGCTGGGCATGGACCAGGAGGGCGTGGCCGCCGATCTCTTGGAGCGGTCCGGTGGCGTTCCTCACTGGCTTGGAACCGACCAGTTGGGCCGTGACCAGCTCGCCCGGCTCCTGTACGGGGGGCGCATCTCCCTGTCCATCGCCTTTGTGGCGGCTTCCATCACCCTGATCGTCGGGGTCTCCCTGGGGGTCATCGCGGGATATTACGGGCGCTGGGTGGATGATCTGATCATGTGGTTCATCAACACGATGCAATCCATCCCTACGATCTTCTTGCTGCTGATCTTGACCGCCGCCTTTAAGCCCAACGCGACCACGCTGACCTTTGTGTTGGGCTTTCTGGGATGGATGGGGGCCAGCCGGCTGGTGCGTGGCGAGGTCCTCTCCGTCAAGCAGCGGGATTACATCCTCGCCGCGCGCGCTATCGGCGCCCCCAGCCGGCGCATCATGTTCCGCCATATCCTGCCCAATGTGATCCCCATCATCATTATCCTGATGGCGATTGATGTGGGGACGCTGATCCTGGTTGAGTCGGCGCTGAGCTTCCTGGGGCTGGGCGTTCAACCGCCCACTGCGACCTGGGGGAATATGTTGACCAAAGCTCAGTCCTACTTCGCTTTGGGCCCCTGGCTGGTGGTCTTCCCGGGCCTCTTCATCACGCTCACCGTGCTGTCGCTGTATCTCATCGGCGATGGCCTGCGGGACGCGCTGGATCCCATGATGAAGGGGCACCGGTAGAGGGATGCCATCCGGTCTGAAAATGCGCCCCGCTTGATCGTTTCGATCTTCGCTGGGGGAAAGGTTTGCTGATGGAACCCCGGATCCTCAAGGATCCGGGGTTTTGTTGTGTGCTCGTGACGCCCCGGCCTGAGGAACTCGACGTGAGATCCGCCATAAAAAGAAACATGCGGGCCGCGTCATTCGTTTCGGATAAGTAGGGGCGACCCACCGGGTCGCCCATTGGTATCTGAGGGGAGGCCCGGAGGGGCGGAGCTCCTCC
>JAADGJ010000033.1 GCA_013152435.1 Chloroflexota bacterium
GGGTGGGGTACGTCTGGCCACGTCGTGTGCTGGGGGAAACCGAGAAAAGATGCGTATACAGACACGATACCTTGCCTCGTCCCTGCAAGCGCCATGTATGCCAATATGGACGTTGGACTTTGAAAAGGCCCTAATCTATCCCGGGCGGCGTTAGACGTCGCTGTGAAGGTGATGTATAATCCCTACAATTCAACGGGGATCGGAGAAGGGGCATGAACATCCTGAACCGTCTGTTGGCCATTGGCGTGTTGTTACTGATCCTGGGCGTCGGCGTGCTGGTGGGAGCGTTGCCGTTTCAGAGCCTGGCAGCCATCCAGCAGGCCGTGACCTGGCTGATGGCCGTGCTGTATCAGGCGAAAGAGGCGAGCCCCGTGTTCTTCGTCCTGGGCCAGGTGGCGTGGGTCGTGCTGATCCTCCTCGTGCCCGGCCTGCTGTTGTGGCTGGAGGTCCGCCGTCCCCGGCCGAGAGCAGCTCAGGTCGCCATGGAGGGGATGGCACAGGCTCGCGTGACCACCGATTCCGTGGCCCAGCGGTTGAACTGGCATCTGAGCCAGCTGGCCGACGTGCTCAGCGTCCGACCGAGCGTGCATACCAACGGACGGCGGATCGATGTGATGGTCGAGATCGAGACCGCCCCTGAAATCGAAGTGCCCATGAAGACGGAGGAGGTCGTCGAGGTAACCCGGGAGGTGGTGGAGGACCGCATGGGGCTGCACCTGGGTAGGTTGGACGTGCGGATCCGCCATGCTCCCTTCCAGGAGGCATAAGCGGTGGAGCCGACGATGATCCTCTCGCGCCTCGTCCTCCCCCGCGCAGGAGCTGGTGACATCTGCCGCGTGGCAGCCAGATCTTTCGGAGCTATGCGGCTTCACGAATTGCGCGATTAGAGGATAACATGGATCAGGGCGTTAGCGGGCCAGCGTGACGATCAGAACGCCCTCCTCCAGGCGGACCGACTGCACGGTGAAGTTGGTATACAGATTTTCCAGCAGCGCGTCGATGCTCTCGTCCAGCGTGGACAGGATCGACTTCGGCATGGGAAGCGGGCCGAGGGCACCTTTCACCAGATCGATTTGCAGTTTGTCATCCTCGACGCGAGCGGTGAGCACCAACAACACCTGCGGGTTCATCGGGACCTGAGGGATATCCAGTCGGCCCTCGATGTAGGCGACGCCGGGGTCAAACCACACCTTCGGCTCACGCACGGGCACGTTCTTGTCCGCCATCAGCCGCAGGTTGAGGAACGACGTCAGCTCATCCTCCGTGATGCGCAACTCGACCTGATCGGCCTGCCCGGCTTCCTGCCACGCCTCCTTCCAGCGTGCAAGCAGGGCATCGGCCTCCTCCTCCGAGATATGGAGGGAGCGGTCGGGCGGGTGTGGAGCCAGCCCGAATCCGCCGCACAGGCCGCACCCAAGCAAGAGCAACCACAGCGGGATCAGAAGCACCAGGAACACACGACGGCGCTGTCGTTTGTGGGACATGGACGTTCCTCCAGCATAGGATAGCCCTCGGTCATTCCCCCAGGCTATGGCAGGATTATATCACGGCCGGATAGACCACCGCTCCACTATGGAGCGCCGCAATGCCTACAATCCTCCCGCGAATCGCGGGAGGGAGGGACGGAGCCAGATCTGCACCGCCCTTGTAGACATGTCACGATCTTAGCAGGTGACACGATGGGTGAAACAGGACAGCCTACAGAACGAGAGGAGCTCGATCTGGTCGCGCTGGTGGAGAGCCTGCTCTTCGTGGCCGACGAGCCGGTCCCGCTCGCCCGTCTGGCCGACGCGTTGGAGGCATCCCCGGAGGAGATCGAGGATGCCCTGCACGCGTTGGAGGAATCCTGCCACCACCGCGGCGTGCGCATCCAGCGCAAGGGCGAGCGGGTGCAGATGGTCACCGCACCGGAGGCCGCCCCCTACATCGAGCGATTCCTGGGGCTGGACCTGACCACGCGGCTGTCCCCCGCCGCGCTGGAGGTGCTGGCGATCATCGCATATCGGCAGCCCATCACCCGGGCGCAGATCGAGGCCATCCGCGGCGTGAGCTGTGACTCATCGCTGCGCACGCTGGTCAGCCGGGGGCTGGTTGAGGAGGTGGGACGGCTGGAGCAGGCGGGTCGTCCCATCCTGTACGGGACCACCTTTCAGTTCCTGCAGTACTTTGGCCTGAAAAGCCTGGACGATCTGCCGCCTCTGGAGGACGGGGGGGAGCCACAGGGAGCCCATCTCCTCGCCGGCCGCGAGGACGGCAGCAGCACTGCGGACGCATAGAGCGTCAGACACGAGGATCGGAGTTTCAACGGACCGAGGAGGTTGGTTGGTGAAAGAGTTGACGGCCAGAGCACTGGACCTGGCACAACGCCGTGGGGCCACATACGCGGATATCCGAATCGTCCATACCCGAGATCAACGGATCGTCGTCAAAGATGGCCAGGTAGCCTCCCTGACCGAGCAGACGGATCGCGGTTTCGGCGTGCGGGTCCTGGTGGACGGCGCATGGGGATTCGCCAGCTCGGCGGATCTGACCGCCGATGAGGTGGATCGGGTGACGGCCCAGGCGATCGAGATCGCCCAGGCCAGCGGGCGGGTGCGGGAGCGCCCGGTTGAACTGGGCCCCCCGGAGGTGCACACCGGCCGCTATGAGACGCCCGTGGCGATCGATCCCTTTGCCATCTCCCTGGAGCAGAAGATCGACCTGCTGCTTCGCGCCGACGCCGAGATGCGCCGCGCTCCCCAGGTCCGGGTATCCACCGCCAGCCTGGAGTTCATCCGCATCGAGAAGGTCTTCGCCAGCACGGAGGGCAGTTACCTGGAGCAGGTGATCATCGAAAGCGGCGGCGGCATGGAATGTCACGCGGTAGGCGAGCATGAGACGCAGAAGCGCTCCTATCCCAACTCCTTCGGGCGCCATCAGGTCACCGGCGGCTGGGAGGCCATCCAGGCCATGGATCTGATCGCGCACGGCGCCCGCCTGGGGGAGGAGGCGACGGCGCTCCTGACGGCCCCGCCATGCCCGGATGGGGTGACCACGCTGATCCTGGGTCCCACGCAGCTGGCGCTGCAGATCCACGAATCGTGCGGACACCCCATCGAGCTGGATCGGGTGCTGGGCACGGAGGCCGCGTTCGCGGGCACCAGCTTCCTGACGATGGACAAGCTGGGGCACTTCCGGTACGGGTCGGAGGTGGTGAACATCACCGCCGACGCCACCACGCCGGGCGGCCTGGGAACCTTCGGCTGGGACGACGAGGGCGTGCCAGCCCAGCGCGTGCCCATCGTACGGGATGGGATCTTCGTGGGATATCTGACCAGCCGGGAGACGGCCGCACGTCTGGGACAGCGCTCCAGCGGGGCCATGCGGGCCAGCGGATGGAACCGCATCCCCATCATCCGCATGACGAACATCAACCTGGAGCCGGGGACGTGGAGCTTTGAGGATCTCCTGGCCGACACGGACCACGGGATCTACATGGAGATGAACAAGAGCTGGAGTATCGACGATAAACGCTTGAACTTCCAGTTCGGCACCGAGGTGGCATACGAGGTCAAGGGCGGGAAGCTGGGGCAGCTCTACCGGAACGCCCTCTACACCGGGATCACGCCCCAGTTCTGGGGAAGCTGCGACGCCATCTGCAATGTCGATCACTGGAACGTGTGGGGAACCCCCAATTGCGGCAAGGGGCAGCCGATGCAGATAGCCCATGTCGGACACGGAGCTGCACCCGCCCGCTTTCGGAATATCCAAGTCGGCCACGTGAAGGCTTGAGCCGGAAGGGGCCGACTCATCAGCGCATACAACCGGGGGAGGGATCTTGTTATGGAAAATCTGTGGGTGATTCGCCGACGTAAAAAGATGACGGTGTCCGCCTTGGCGGCTCGATCTGGGGTACCGGCCGATCTCATCCGCGCGTACGAGCGCGGTCAGAAGACGATACCCACCGATCATCTGGAGCGGTTCGCACGGGCGCTGTACGTGGATCCGTGGGACATCAACCCCGTATCCGACGCTCCCCCACCGCCGGTGCGTCGACCGCCTCGACGGCAGGAGGCTCCCGCGGCCGAGCGCGCCGCTCAACCGAAGCCATCGAAACCCAAGCCGAAGCCCAAGCCCAAACCGCAACCCGCTCCCGCCTTTCGGCCGGCGCGCCCGAGCCAGATCGAGCACCTGCGCGGGCTCTTGAAGCATCTGGGGCGAACGGAAGAGGAGCTGGTCGAGGAGATCGGGAAGAAGCTGGAGGACCTGTCCAAGCGTGAGGCGTCCGCCCTGCTGGCCCGCCTTCAGAAAGAGGTGAAGACCCAGGAGCGCAAGACCCCTAAGGGGAAGCGACGGCGCCCCTATCTGCCGGAATCCGTCGACGAGTTCGAACTGCGTTACCTGACCGCCCGTCAGCAGTCGCAGGACGAGATGAGCTTCCACCTGTTCGACGGCAGCGAGGTGCGCGGCCGGGTGGTCGGCTTCGGGCCGTATTCCATCACCGTGGGACAGGCGGATGGGACCGAGATCACCCTGAACAAGCTGGCCATCGCCTACTACCAGACTGTGGGGGAGTCATCATGAGCAGCGGCGACTACCTGCGCTACCTGCGGGCTCTGAAGGGCGGTCCCGATCTGTTCACCGTCAGCGAGGGCAGCGGCGTCCCACCCGGCACCCTGCGGGAGATTGAGCAACGCTATCGGGCGGTGGGCGACGAGGAGACCCTGGAGAAACTGGCGCAGTATTATGACGTCCCCGTCGAGGAACTGCGGTGGCGGCACGAGTGGAGCCGAAAGGCGCTGAGCCTGGCGCTGGACGTCGCCCAGGCGGAGGATGTCCCGATTCAACTCAACCTGCGCACCGGGCAGTCGCTCCGTGGAAAAGTGATCTGGTGGGATCTCGGGGCAACCCTCTTGGAGACGGATGACGGCGATCAAGTGGTGGTGCAGCGGCACATGGTGGACACATGGGAGCCGCGCCTGGAGACCACGGTAAGCGAGGAGAGCGAGTAGCGAGGGAGCCGATGTTGCTAGGGGAACAACGGATCAAAGCGTTGGTCGACCAGGTCCTGCGCGCCTCCCAGGCGGAACACACGGAGGTGATCGTCTTCGTTTACGACAGCCAGCTCACCCGCTTCGCGAACAACGGGATCCATCAAAACGTGGCCGAGCGTGATGTGAGCGTGCGGGTGCGCGCCATCGTCGGAAACCGGCAGGGGGTCGCCTCCACCAACGACCTCTCCCCCGCGGGGATCGCAGGCGTGGCGGAGACGGCGTTGGCCCTGGCCAGGCTACAACCTGAGGCCGATGATCCGCCTCCACTGGCCGACGCGACCGCGCCCGCATCCCTGGACGCGGGGTTCGACGAGGCCACGGCCGCCTGCTCTGCCGCCCGCCGGGCCGAGGCCGTGCGCGTGATGTGCGCGCTGGCGAAGGACGCGGGCCTCATCGCGTCCGGCCTGGTCGGCACGGAGACACTGGAGACCGTCGTGGCGAACGATCAGGGGCTGTTCGCTTATGATCGGGGCAGCGTGGCCGAGATGAAGGCCACCGTGATGAGCGACGACAGCTCCGGCACGGCGGAGGAGGCGGCATGGCGCCTGGGCGATCTGGACCCGGAGGCCATCGGGCGAGAGGCCGTGGAGCGCGCGGTGCGGGGACGAAACCCGCGCCCGCTGCCTGCGGGCACCTATCCGGTCGTGCTGGAGTGCTACGCCGTGGCGGACATGCTTTCCCATCTGGGCATACTGGGCTTCAACGCCCTGGCCGTGCAGGAGGGACGCAGCTTCTTGGAGGGAAAGATCGGCCAGACGGTGATGCATCCCAGCGTCTCCATCTGGGATGACGCCACGGATCCCACGGGGCTGCCCCGCGCATACGACTGGGAGGGCGTGCGCAAGCGACGCCTCTCGCTGGTGGAGGCGGGCGTGGCTCGTGGCGTGGTTTACGACCTGGCCACGGCCCGGAAGGATGGCGTGGAGTCCACCGGGCACGGGCTGCCGGCACCTAATCCCCGCGGGCCGATCCCCGGCCACATGTTCATGGCCCCGGGCGAGGCCACGGTCGAGGAGATGATCGCGGGCATGGACCGCGGCCTGTACGTATCCACATTCCACTACACCCGCGCGGTGCATCCCAAATGGACCGTGGTCACCGGCATGACGCGAGACGGCACCTACTGGATCGAGGGCGGCGAGATCGCCTATCCGGTGAGGAACCTGCGCTTCACTCAGTCCTATGTCGACGCCCTGGCACACGTGGAGGCCGTCGGCCGGGAGACGCGCCTGATACGCAGCTGGCAGGGGGGCTGCCGAGTGCCGGCCATCCGGGTGAGCGAGTTCACCTTCACGGGTACCACGGAATTCTGATTTCGCCCCCTTCCCTGGATCTCCTGCTTGCGGCGGCTCCTATCCGGAGCCGCCGCAAGCAGGAGATCCCGGGAAGGGGGCGAAATCAGAACTCCGTGGTACCCGTGTAGGGATGCAACGGCATTGCGCCTCATTCGCATCAACTGAACAGCATGGGCGAGGCCCCCGCCTGCCACCTTTTCCCTCCACGAGCGGTCGCACCTGAAAGGGGAGATACGGAGGGGAAGCCCCTCCGAGCCACCCCAGAGGTGCGGGACCACGCTTCCGTATCGCTTAATCTGATACCAATGGGGCGATCGACGGGTCACCCCCATTCACATCAACGGAAGGACTCTTCTCAGTCTTGCCTTGCCCGGCTGGAGCAGGGGCTCTGGCTTATGGCCTAAGCTCCCGCCGGACAACAGTCCGGCGACACAGAGCGGACTGTTGTCCGCTTGGAGCACGTATGGACAGGCGCAAAGACTCGGGATATGACCCTATAAAGGGGCTGCGCCCCCT